>RFIQ01000354.1 GCA_003695565.1 Planctomycetota bacterium
ATCCGAGACCGCGACACGCTGGAACAAACGCGGGTCAAGGTCGACGATGTGGTCGAGGAGATTCAACGGCGAATCGAGGGATGAACCACTGCGGGGCAACCCGCGGCAGGCACAATCGGCGTTTCCCCACCTGGCAAGGCCCTGCCAGGGCTCGCCATCAGAACTTTTTGCTTGCTTCGCCCCCCCGGGGCGGGATAATAAAGCTAGACCCTGGCTCCTCGTCTGGGTGCGTCGTACGCCACGGAGTCAGGCAACCGCAAACCCACGCGACATACGGGCGGTGCTACCATGAATCGCAGCACGCATTCTCGATCCCTGGGCAAAGTTCTGTTTGCACTGATGACGGCGTCTTTGCCGATGATGCTGTGCTGGGATACCTCTGCCGCGCGCGCTCAAGGAGGGTTTCCTCCCAACGGAGCCTGGGTGTATGGCAGCCGCCCCTACTTCTCATCCAACAGTTCGACCAGCACCTCAGTGCACATTGCCTCAATCCCTGCGGGGCACCATAACCATTTCTTGCATCACGGGTACCACTGGCATCACTATCGTGGAATCGGAGTAGTTCCATGGTGGTATACCAGCGGGATCAGCATCCACTACTCCCCTTCCCGCTGGTACTATCGCGTCCGCTATGTTCCGGTTCAACCATGGTGCGTTGCCCCGATCTTCGTCACTGCCCAACCACCGCGCATGGCAGGACCTTTGCCACTTGTTGCACAAACAAACAATGCGGGAGCAGGGCAGCCGCTCCCCGCCCGCCCCTCCGCCGCGGCCGCATTGCTGCAGCAGGGCCAGCCGGCCAACAACACACCTCCAGCCACCTCGATCTCCCCGTCCCCGGTCTCGACCAATCAGCCGATCGCCAGCAGTCGCTCCGCCTCCGATGCCACGCGTCCTAGGTACATCCAAACCAAACCCACGGGGGACCGGACGACCTTGCGCATCGAAGTACCGGATATCGACCGCTCCGCACATTTGGAATTACCTCCCTTTCTGGGTACCGACCCGCCAGAACCGTCGACGCCGGACCAGCCGGATCTTTCTCCATCGGCGGAAGAGCTTCCCGCCCCCACCCCGACAGAGGTTCCCATCGATCTGATGGTCACTGCCGATCAAATCCTGGCGGCGGGGGGGTATCGCCAAGCGGCCACGGCGTACGCCCAACTCTCCTTGCGGTACGGTGACCGACCGGAACTGCTCCTGCGACGGTTCGTGGCGCAAGCCCTGGCTGGCGAATGGGAATCGGCCGAAGTGGTCGTGAGCGTGGCCGATGCGTGGAGCACGCCCTTGATCCGCGCAGCGCAGCAGGCGAATGTCGAGCCCGTGATTGCCATTGTTCAGGAATCCCAACCGGAGACGGTGGCTGAGGCGATGGCCGCCCGGGCCCTCACACGGCCCGAGGACCCCCTGGCGCTCAAAACCCTGGCCGTGTGGCTGTGGATAACCGGCGACCGCTCGCGCAGCAAGTTGTTTTTGCAGCGAGCGGAACAATTGGAACACCCCGCGTCGCCTGCCGCGTCCCGACCCCCCGTGCCTTGACTCGCCGCAAATTGCTCCATCCGCTCGCAGGTCCGTTTCTCACCAGTTGGCTCGACCGTGAAAGACCCGGTTGACTCCACCCGGCTCTTTCAGTGCAATGAAAGCAAACCAGATGTGAGCCCCAGTCTCCCGCCCATCCATCATCCCTCCCGCCCCCTTCGCGTACCACAGGTTTTCTCATGTCGATTCACCCATCCTCCCCTCCCACGATTCGTCCACCACAAGACCCACCTCGGCGGCTGACGCGACACGGGTGCAATCTATTGCAGAACCGCATGCAGTGTCTCGGAGTTTCACTCGCGCTGCTGTTTTGCTTTCAGCCGGCCACATTCTGCTGGGCACAAGAAGATGCCTCTGGCGATAGCGACGCTGCCGGAGAAACCGAATCAAACGAGTTGGTCGATTTCCAACGCGACGTCTTCCCCATCTTCCAACGCAAGTGTTTGCAATGCCATGGGCCCGAAGACGCCAAGAACGATTTCCGCGTGGACGACCGCGACACGTTGCTCAGTTACGTCGAGCCCGGGGATTTGGAAAGTTCCTCTCTTTGGACCGACTACCTAGTCACCGATGACCCCGACATGCGGATGCCGCCTCCCGACGCAGACGATGCAGAACCACTGACCGCCGCCGAACTGGCCCTGATCCACGTGTGGATCGAGCAGGGTGCTCAGTGGCCGGAGGATTTCGAGCCCGGTATGCCGCAGGATGCCGCTCCAACGGAGGTTCCTGGCGAGGTCGTCCCCGACGAAGCGCCCGCAACCAAGGATCCCCGGTCGGCGCCGCTGGCCCTCCGCATCTGGAAATTTTCCGGGCTGTTCCATCCGGCGGTCGTCCATTTCCCGATCGCGCTGTTGACTGTTTCCGCCCTGTTCGTGCTGCTATCCTTTGTGAATCGAGAGGCATTTGAACCGGTCGCCTACCATTGTTTTTGGATTGGAACGTTGATGGCCATCGCGGCTTGTGCCACTGGTTGGTCGTACGCCATCGCGGAAGGATACGGCAGCAAGATCTCGTTCGATTGGGAAAACAGCGCCATCGATCGCCACCGGTGGCTGGGAATCGCTGTAGCCGCCGTCGGCGTCTTGACCTTTCCATTGGCACGGGCGGTGCGGCGCTCGGGGCATGCCGGTGCGCGCATCCTGTGGCTGGTGGCCAGCCTGGCACTGGCTGGCGGTGTCGCCACCGTTGGTTACCAAGGCGGCGAACTGGTCTACGGCGAAGACCACTATCTGCAGGAATACGAGCGGTTGTTCGGTCCCCTCAGCGTAGAGGAAGCAGCATCCGATGACGACGTTCCAGCGGAGCCTTCCCCGTCCACCGAAGCCCCCGAGGATGAGGATCGTTCCGAAAATGCGTCCGCCCAACCATGGCCGGGCGGCATTCCCCCGCGTCCGACACGTCCCACTTTGCCAGGGGAAGAACCGTCCGGCGGCGAGGACGTCACGATCGACCCCGAGTCCGACTCGGATGGCACCGCACAGGGGCAGGAAGACCTACCGGAAGCGGTCATTGACGGAGGTGAGGAAGCCCCATCCGGCGCCAACTCTGCCGACGGCACCAACTCGGAGGAACCTCCCGCCCCGCAACAGGGCGCATCATCGACTGAGCCCTCGGCAACGATTCAGTAGTTGGCGGCCTTCCTGACGTGCGCTGAAGCATGGCAATTGCACCGAACAATTCTCCGCCAGCCGGAGGCAGGAGCCACCGGACGATGGACCCGCGGGTAACCATCGTTCAGGTTCAGCACCCTGCACCCTCTGCGATGGCTTGTTCCAGCGCTCGCCGCACCTCCGGAAGCACTTGATCCCGAACTTCGTTCAGGGTGCCATGCACGAACGCACCGGCAGCCGCTTTGTGGCCGCCGCCGCCGAACCTGGCCGCCAGCGCACTGCAATCGACCCCGCAGCGCGATCGGAAACTGAGTTTGAATCCCCCCTTTAGCTGCTCGACGAAAATCACCGCCACCAACGTTCCGGCGATGGCCAGGGTAAGGTTGATGGCGTCCTCCGTGTCGGTGGGAGCCGCACCCGTTTCGGCAAAATCCTCCTTCAGCACGTACGTGTAAACCAGTCGTCCGTCCAGTTCGTCAGTCGTCCGTGCCAGGATACGGCCTCGCAAACGCACACGGCCGATCGTATCGCGCTCGTACAGGTCGCCGTAAATCTCCGCCGGCACAGCGCCGCACTCGACCAATTGAGCAGCCATACGGTAGGTTTCGGGGGTAGTGGAACTGAATCGAAACCAACCGGTATCGGTGGCAATGGCTGCGAACAGGGCAGTCGCCATTTGCTTGTCGATCGTTACTCCTAGGTGCGAAGCCAGCTTGGCCACCAAATGCCCGGTCGCCTCCGCGCTGGTGTCCTTGAAGAACTCTGCGCCCAAGTCATCTTCGCCAACGTGGTGATCGATGCACAGCTTTGTTCCCTTGAACTCGCGCACCACCTCGGCCATTGGGCCCAGTTGGGCCCAGGCGCTCGTATCGAGGACGATAATGCAATCGGCATCGATCTTGTCCTTGGGAATTTGATGCCCGATGACTTCAATCGTGTGCCCCGGATCGATGAACTGCAGGGTGGGCGGCGTGGGATGCCCGTTGATAATCCGAACGTCCTTGCCCAGTTGGCGGAGGATACCCGCCATCCCCATTTCACTCCCCAGTGCATCGCAGTCGGGCCGAATGTGGCTGGTCAGCACAAAACGCTGGCATCCCCGAATCCGGTCCGCCAACAAATCCCATTGCACAGTCATAAGTTCTTATTCCGTTCGAGGTGATTTCATGATCCACCGACGCAGTCACGCCGGTTTCCACGCGACGGCGAATTGCGTTTACCGATCAGACGTACGCGTCGTCGCCTTGTTGGATTCCTCCCGCCACCCGCCTCGCCCCGACACATTGGCGGCATCGTCCTCCATCGTCTCCATGATGTTATAACCGCTCTGCAGGGATGGAGGCGAGGCGTTGCAACCCTGCCCGAGTCCCTTCCCGGACCGACTCGATATCCTGCCTCAGTTGGGCGCGGAGAGCCTCGATGGAATCGAACTTGCAAATCTCCCGCACCCGGTGCAGCAGCGCGCACCGCAGATGATGTCCGTACAAGTCCCCCTCCCAGTCCAACACGTGGACCTCGACCTTGGATCGCTGTTCATCAAAAGTGGGATTGGGGCCGATGTGAACCGCGGCGGGGAACCAGGCGTCTCCCAGGGGCACCGCCCCACCATAGACACCGTGCGCTGGCATCAAGCATCGAATGCCCTCCAGATTCGCGGTCGGAAATCCCAGCCGTTTCCCTCGCTCGGCACCTTTTGAAACGATTCCCTCGATGCAATAAGGTTGCGTCAGCAACCGGTTCGCCTCCTCGATATTCCCTGCGGCGATCAGGCGCCGGATGCGCGTGCTGGAGATCATTTCCCCTTGCTCGTCCACCGCCGGTGGCACGATCGACAAGCGAATCTTGGCCTGCTTGCACAACTCGGCGAGCAATGCGGTATCTCCAGCGCGATCCCGGCCAAATCGAAAATTCGGTCCTTCGACGATCGCCCGAATCTGCAGGCGCTGGACCAGGATGCGTTGGAAAAACGCTTCTGGTGTCAACTCCAATAAAGTGCGATCGGTGGGGTAGGCGATCAACCCATCGACCCCCAGGCCTCCCAGCAATTCGGCCCGGCGGGAGATCGTGGTCAGGGGCGGAGTCGGAGGCCGGTTCGGTACCAGAATCGCCACTGGCGGCGGGTCGAAGGTCATTACCACGGCGGGCCCCCCCACTTCACGGGCCAGCCGCACCAGCTCGGCAGCCAATGCCGCATGCCCGCGGTGCACGCCGTCGAAATTACCCACCGACACAGCTCCTCCGCGCATGGTCGACGGCAGCGCGTCCAAACTCCGAATCACCGTCGCCATGTCGTCTCCCAATGTCCTCCCGGTGCGTTGCTGCTGCACCAGGATCCCGCATCGAACCGGAGAACGCAAGTGGTCATCGATCGGCCTACGGCCTATCCGAGGATCTCTCGTTTGCGATCGATGTAATCCCAGATGACAAAGCGGTCCAGATCGCGGCCGGCGGTGAAAATGACGCGGCCCCGCGTTTCTTCCGCCAACCGATACGCAAACCGAATGTCCTCCTCGGATTGCGACCAGCTCGGAACCAGAAAGACATTGATGACGATCCCTTCCCGGCTGCACAACCTTCCTTCGCGCAAGGTCGCCTGTTCCGTTCTAGCGTCAGGGGGATAGAGCATGTACAGGGTCGAATCCTCGAAGTGAGCCGTCGGCAACCCGTCGGTGATCAAGATGATCTGCCGGTTGGGAGTATCCACGGCAGCCAGATTCTGCCGCGCCATCCGCAAGGCGTGCTGGATATTCGTGAAATGGGGATGGACTTGCAGTTCGGAAATATCCTCGCGGCTCATATCCACCTTCAACCGCACCCATGGATCATGGATGGTGACCGGCTTCGGCATCAACTCGATGATCTCCCCCGGCCGAGTCAACTTGGCGAACGTGTACATCTCGATGAACCGCAGCACGTCGCCGGGATATTCCGAAGTGATCAAGCCTTGCAACGCCAGGGCCATGCGTTTGACATTGATGTATTGGGCATCGTAGCGCATCGACCCGCTCATATCCATAATCACCGCGGTAGCGCACTTGGGCGAATTGCGCGTCCGGTGCACTTCGATATCTTCGGACTTCAACCGCCTCGTTTCCGCCACCGGTTCGCGAATCAGATTGTTCATGATGGAGCTAGACAAGTCCATGTTGGCCAACGAGTCGCCGAACTGGTAGGGACGCGTGGCCGGCAATTCGACGCTGCCCTCTCCTTCGATCCGTCCCTGGTGGCGACCGGTCCGCCCAGCCTGCAAATTGGAGAAAATCCGGTCCAACAGTTTGCTTTGGAAAATCTTGTAGGCCTGCGGGGTCAAGCGAAATCCGCCGCCCGTGTCGCGTTCCATTCCCTGGCGCTCGGCCAGTTCGCGGACCAGGTTCTCCACTTGCCGCCGCAGCTCCTCCAGGCCACCCAGGTCCTCCTCCGGCACAAATTCGGACAGCTTTTCCACGTCGATCAGACCGATGCGAGCCGTCTTGGCGGCCTCCTCAAGCTGCCGCAGCAGTTCGTCGATGGCTTCCAGTTCCTCCTTGATTTCCAACGCCTTGGGAACCGTCAGTGCTTGCCGACCGGTAAAAAGGTATTTGCCCGCCAACTCCTCGACCGCATACTGCTCGGCCATGCGCTCGATCAGGACCGCCAGCTTGCCGGCCGACGGATGCGTATCATCCCCCAGGCGATAGTAGAGCCGTTCCAACAAGTAAATCTGCCGCTGCTGCACGGCTCGATCCAACAAGCCTCGCAGGGGACGAGGGGGCCGCACCCGCTCGGACGCCTGCAGGACAGCCCGGTCGGCCAACTGTTGCACGCTGTCGGTCTCGTATGTCTCCAAGATCTTGCGTTTGCGTTCTTCCAACAACTGCCGCAAGTAATCGATACTCGGCCCCAGCGCTGCGATCTGGCTGGGATCCAGTTCCACGGCCCGCGCCAACTCCTCCTCGGTCAGCTCGCGGTAGCGACCATAGGCCAAGGCATGCTCGAAGGCTGGGGTGACCAGATCCGGAGGCGGCTGCGACGGACTGGGAAACTTGACGGGATCGTACTTCTGGTACACATGCACGATTCCGCCGATCGACGGCCGTTTGCGTTTTTCCATGGTCCTCGTCCTTCCGCGAAGCGCCCCGAACAAGCCATCCCGCGCGGGCCAACCCATTGCAGCTCGCGGACCGGTTTACAATTCGTACGTGATCTTTCCGTGCTTCTGCGCGCGGCTGATATGGTCCAGCGCATACAGCCCAGCCAACACGAACTCGACGCACGAGGCCCGCACGGGATCGCTGGTGGCCGCGTTGACCTCGAACGCCTTCTCCCAGACCGGCGGAACCGCCTGCAGCCGCTCGGCATACGCCGCGCTGGGCAACATATCCCCTACCTCAACACGCACGCCTTTGCGAAAGATCTCGGCGATCTCTTCCAATCCGTAGGCATCGACGTACTGCTGGAACACGACCTTGATGGCTTGGGCGATGATGGACTCCAACACCTGCTGTTCGGTCATTTGGTGACTTCCCATCAGATCCAACTCCAGCTTGCCCAGGCTGGAAGCATACAAGTGCCCCAGATCGCTGATCCGCGGTACCGCCGGTTTTTCTCCCAGCACGATGGCGCGCTGGCGAGCGCTGGCGACCATCGCGCGGTAATTGGCCAGGCTGAAACGAGCCGAGACCCCAGAGGCCTGATCGACGTACTTGCTGCGGCGCGCCTGGGCCGTGATCTCCTCGATGATCTCCGCCATGAAGTAAGGAACCAGCACGGGGTACTCGCCGTCCTCATCCACCCCCGCCTCCTGCTGCAGGATTTCGATCCCCAAATCCCGTTGTTGCGGATAGTGGGTTTGAATGATCGACCCGATGCGGTCCTTCAACTGCGGAATCACTTTGCCGCTGCGGTTGTACGTGCTGGGATTCGCCGAAAACAGAATCACCACGTCCAAATCGAATCGAATGGGATATCCCCGAATCTGAACATCCCGCTCTTCCAAAATGTTGAACAACCCAACTTGCACCAACTCGTCCAGCTCGGGCAACTCGTTCATGGCGAAAATCCCGCGGTGCATCCGCGGGATCAATCCGAAGTGCAATGCTTCCTCGGTCCCCATGCTGACGCCGGCAACCAACTTCGATGGATCGATTTCACCAATGATGTCGGCAAACTTCGTTCCCGGGCTGAGCCGCTCGGCATACCGCTCCTCCCGCGGCCACCAGGCGATGGGCACCTCCTCCTCAGCATGCTCCTGCAAGAATCGTTGCGCGGTCTTGGTGATCGGATGGTACGGATCCTCATGCACCGGAACGCCCGGAATGTCCAGGTAGGGGATCGCCTCGTCCAAGAAGCGCGTCATCAACCGCATCAAACGGCTCTTGGCCTGTCCCTTTTCCCCCAGGAACAGCATGTCGTGGCCCGCCAGCAGTGCGATGTTGATCTCGGGAATCACCGTATCTTCGTAGCCGATG
Organism: Planctomycetota bacterium; assembly: GCA_003695565.1. Taxonomy (GTDB): domain Bacteria; phylum Planctomycetota; class Planctomycetia; order Pirellulales; family Pirellulaceae; genus Aureliella. Next base: position 8,600 of record RFIQ01000354.1, read on the forward strand.
ATCCCCGGATACAGATCCTCTCCAGCCGCCAGCATGCGTACGAAGTTGTCCCGCATCTCCTGCTTTACCGACTTGGACTGCCAACCGCTGGCCCGCAATTCGGCCAGCGTCCGAGGGCGTTTTTCCGTGTCTACCATCATGCCGTGCTGCTTATCCATCGATCGTCGAGAGTTTGCCTGACACCGCGTTTCGGCGCATCAGCCCTGTAGCAGACCGGTCGAGGACAACCCGCTCGCCGCCCCTCACGCAACCGGCCACCGCGCTTGCACCCTGGTATTATACCCACCCGCCAAGTTCCAACCCGGCAGCATCGCAGCTAGCGGCCCCGGGATTGGCCGTGGGAACATCTCGGACCACACTCGTAGCTTGACACGCCGTGTCGGGACACCTGCCCGCCAACCGAAGAAGCAACCCGCGGGAGCGAAGCAGAGGGGCGATATGGGGAACTGGCGATCGGGCGGGACGCAGCGGCCGGGCCAGGCACTGACGATCCGATGGCTCGCAGCCCCAACAACACACCTGGCGGTCAACCGCCAGGGCGGACCAGCACCACGACAGCCCGGCCGGGCACGTCGACAAAACGATCGACAATCCGCACCGGCTCGGCTGCCGCAAACCCATCCTGCCGTTCTTCGCTGGTGTCGATCACGCGCAACCACTGTCCGGGCGAGCCCACGTGAATCCCGAACCGGAGCTGTTGCGTGCTCATGTTGATCATCACGTACAAATCATCATCTCCCTCGGCCGAACCATCCAAAAAATACGCGAACACGCGGCTGTCAAAGGAGAAATCGACGTTGCGATCGGTACCGAACCAACGAATCGCATCGCGCCAGAACCCCCACCGCGCGATCGACGGATGCTGCTTCCTGAAAGCGATCATGTCGCGGAAGAAGGCAAACATATCCGGGTACCGCTCCAATCGTCCCCAATCCAACCAGGTCGTTTCGTTGTCTTGGTTGTACGGATTGTTGTTCCCACCTTGAGTCTGCAGGAACTCATCCCCCATACGAAACATGGGCGTGCCAGCGGAGAGCATCAATAGGCAGAAAAAGTTCCTGACCTGCCGCTTCCGCAACTGCATCACGGCAGCGGGCACGCCCAGATCTCCCTCCCAACCGCAGTTCCAACTGAAGTCGTTGTGTCCATCAGTGTTGTTGTGTCCGTTGGCCCAATTGTTCTTGCGATTGTAGGAGACGAGGTCGTACAGAGTGAACCCATCGTGCGAGGTAACGTAATTGATGCTCTGGAAGGGATGGTAGGCGTGCTGACGATCGTCGGGAAACAAATCGCTGCTGCCGTACAGCCGTGTCATCATCTCGCCGACCAACCCGGCATCGCCGCGACAAAAACGCTGAATGGTGTCGCGATACGCGCCGTTCCACTGCATCCATTGGGAACCCGGAAAATTGCGTCCCAATTGGTACGTGCCTAGATCCCACGGCTCGGCGATCAAACGCACATCGGCCAGATCGTCCTCCGAAGCGATCTGCCCGAAGATCGGCGGATCCTCTGCATTGATCGAACCGTCGGAATTGCGTGTGAAAATCGACGCCAGGTCGAAGCGAAAGCCATCCACGCCGCCGTCGGCAGCCCAATAACGCAAGCTCTCCAGAATCATCCTGCGCACTGCCCGATTGGCCGTATGCAAAGTGTTGCCCGTACCGCTGAAATTGGCATAGGGATTTTGCGGATCGCCAGTCAGCAGATAGTACGTGGTATTGTCGATCCCTTTGTAACAATACGTTGGTCCGAGCTGATTGCCTTCGCAGGTATGGTTGTACACCACGTCGATAATGACTTCGATCCCCGCCGCATGCAACGCATCGACCATGGCCCGAAACTCCGCGATCTGACAACACGGTTCGCCCCCCGTCGAATAGCCGTCGTGCGGCGCGAAGAAACTGAGTGGCATGTACCCCCAGTAATTCCCCTCCTGGGGATCGAATTGCTGGACGGGCATCAACTCGACCGCAGTCACCCCCAGCTTTTTCAAGTAGGGGATCTTGTCCACTACGCCCCGGAACGTCCCGCGGTGTGCGGCATCGACGCCGGAGTTTTCGCGTTGCGTGAACCCCCGCACGTGCATCTCGTAGATGACCAGGTCCGATTCGTGATGCACGCGGCCTCGCCGCGGTGCGACCGGCACGGCATGCGGGCGATGCGGCAACATCCCCAGCGGAGCTTTCCCGGCATTGGATCCAGGCAGGATGGCCGCGCGACGCGAAAAGCCCGGCGGCAAATAGACCGCCTTGGCGTGCGGATCCAACAGCACCTTTTCAGCATCAAACGCATGATAGGTCCACCCCGGACCGGGGGGCGGACCATCGATCTGGAAGGCGTAGAAGGCGGCTGCCCCAACCTGGTCAGCGGTCAACCGGCAATGCCATACGGACCCGGACTTATTGCGCAAATAATTGAACTCGAACTGCAACCGCGGTTGTTCCAACTGGTCCGCATCATACAACAGCAGAAACACCCGCTCCGCATGCTTGGAATACACCGCGAAATTATAAGCCTGATGCTCCGGCAACCATGTCGCGCCGAGCGGATGAGGGCTGCCATGCACGGCCTCCCAACTGGCACGGTCCGATTCCGCCGTCATGTCGTTACTCTCCGTTCGTCTCAACGAAACCAGCCTGCGCGCCAGAATGTCAACAACATCCCCGCGCTCACCAGTACCATGGCCGCCAACGTGCCAAAGTACCCGTAGCGCCAGTGCAATTCGGGCATGTAATCGAAATTCATCCCATAGATGCCGGCGATCAGAGTCAACGGCAGGAATACCGTAGAAATGATCGTCAAGACCCGCAGTTGGTCATTCGTCTTGTCCTGCAACTTGAGATGATATCCTTGCTGCACCGCGTTCAACTGCGATTGCTGCCGCTGGATGGATCGCAGAGCGTGCTCTAAGTGGGAAACGGCATCCCGAAAGTAGTCTCGCAGTCCCCCGATCCGAAACGCAGCCGACTCGATGGTTTGCAAAGCCCCTACACAGTAGAGCTGATCTTCGAAGGCAGCTTCCAAACGCGACAACTGCCGCTTGAGCGGAACTGCCCGCGCGATCGCCTCGTCATCATCCACCTCCAGGAGCGCGTCGAGCTGCTCGATCTCCTCGCGCGCCTGCTGGGCGAAACCGACGTCTTCATCGATGATGTGATCCAGGATCTGGTAGAGGACCGCTGAGGTACTGGCGGCATGGAATCGCATTCCATCGGCATACTGCTCCATCACATGCTCCAGCGATGGTACCGGTCGAGCATGCACGGTGACCAGCAATCCCGGCAAGCATACAACCACCAGGTACGACCGATGCTCTTCATCCCAGGACGTATGCGTGGGCAACGTTATGACCAGGGAATCCCCATAAGCGACCAACCGTGAAGCCGCCATGTGCTCCAGGCAAGCTTCGACCGCCAAATGGTGCAGGGGCAAGCGCTGCAACAATTGCCGCAAGTCCTCACGATCATCGAATTGCACATCCACCCAGCACGGCTCGCGATGATTGGCTTTCTCCAATGCGGTTTCCAGCGCGCAGGCGGCCAGGTGGCGTGAACCGGTCATTCGATAGATTCGCGTCCGCAGCCCCATGCTACCCTTTCGTCGTTGCCTGACCATCGATCGAACCCAGAACCCGCGATCGGCGCGCCATGCGCTCCCCTCGAGCTTGCCGGCACGGGTACTCCCATCCTGATTCGCCCCGGCGGGCGCTTCGTCTTGTGGCCCGGCAGCGCTTCGCCGCGCCACCGGTGCGGGCTGCGCCTCGAAGTACCCGGCTCGCGCCCAAACGACCTGCAGCCACGGCCGACATGACGCGTCCCCTCATTCTAGCCAATTGGGATTGCCGAGGGACGCATTGTTCCGTTGCCGGCCATCTCGTAAGCATCCCCGATGCAGGCGCCAGTCACGCGGTGGCTGAAAAAAATCCTCACTACTTCTGGAAGGGCAGTTTCACCGTCAAAAAAACTCTTCCGAGGCATCCGAAATTGATGCTCAAGAAAATCCTCCTTTTTCTGTAAGGCTTCACCCGTCGAGAACGTCTCCATTACGAACACCACGAGAATCGACACTGGTCCATGGGGAACCTTTGGCTCGTAGTAGTTCGTTATCCTCAAACCCGGAGGCATACATCGATGGCCACGTCTGCACCATCCACTCGCACACGACCGGTTCACGAAGTCCGACTGGGACGCATCAAAGCCGCGATTTGGGAAAGCACCACCGACCGCGGTCCGATCTACAACACCACCATCGTTCGCGTATACATGAACGGAGACAAGTGGCAGGAATCCCACTCCTTCGGCAGGGATGAACTGTTGGTGGCCGCCAAAGCCCTGGACATGTGCCACACTTGGATCTGTGCTCACCAACGTACCGCCTCGCGCTCGTCGACCGATGCAGCGGCTCGATCCGCTCGGTAGAATGGAGTCCTCACCGCCAGCGGTGTGGCACGGGCGGCGGCCCCTCGCGCCGCTGGCTCCATGCGCCCATCCGACCTGCTGATCGGATGACGCCGTTCGCGCTGGTGCAAACCGCCTCTTACTTGACTGGGAGAAACCTCCGATGCCACGCAACAACCACCGCCTGCTCGGTAAATCTCACCGCCGCGCGTTTCTGCGATGCGCCGGCGCAGGGGCCGTGCTGCCCACCATTCTCCCCTCTCGCGTGCTTGGCCGCGATGGTGCGGTGCCGCCCAGCGAACGTATCGTGCTGGGAATCATTGGCATCGGCCCCCGCTGCACCTATGACGTGACTGCCATGATGCAACACGCCGACGTGCAGGCCGTAGCCATTGCGGACGTGCAAGCCAGTCGCCGGGACGCGGGAAAGAAGCTGGTCGACGGGCATTACGGCAACCAGGACTGTCGATTGTACCGCGATTTTCGGGAGTTGTTGGATCGCCCCGATATCGATGCGGTGATCGTTGCCACCGGCGACCGCTGGCATGCCCCCGCATCGATCATGGCCGCCCAGGCTGGCAAGGACGTTTACAGTGAGAAGCCATGCGGGCTGACGATTCAGAAGTGCCAAGAACTGGCCGATACGATCACTGCCACCGGGCGCGTGTTCCAGGCCGGCACGCAGCGCCGCAGTGTGCCGAATTTTCAAGTCGCGGTCCAGTTGGCCCACGACGGAAAGCTCGGGAAACTGCAAACTCTGTATGCCTCGGTGTATCAACCGGAAATCAAAACCCAATGGCTACCGGGACAACCCACGCCACCGGTTGAGGTGTGCGATTGGAACCTGTGGCTGGGGCCTGCGCCGTGGCGTCCCTACAACAAGCAGTACGTCGATGGGCGATGGCGCGGATACTGGGATTTCGATTCGGGAGCCAAGCTCCTGGACTGGGGGGCCCACACCGTCGACCTGTGCCAATGGGCCAACCAGGCCGATGACACCATGCCAATCCGCTACGAACCAGGTCCGAACCAAATTACATGCCATTACGCCAATGGCGTCCGCCTCGTGCTGGACTTCCTGGCCACGCCGTTCGGTCAGCGCCCCGGCTGGGTCCAGGAATTGGGTACCTGTCCGGTGCGTTTCGTGGGCGATGAAGGCTCGGTCGAAACCGGTGACAGTGGTGGCATCGTGGTTTCCTCACCTGCACTAGAAAAAGAAATCCCCTCAGAGGCCAAACGAGTCCGCGGTTTGGACGTGTCGGCGCACAGCCGCGATTTCTTCGACTGCATCAAGTCGCGGTCGCTGCCCCGGGCCAACCAGCACGTCATGCGTCACTCGCACATCGCTTGCCACGCCGCCGCCCTTTCGTGGATCCTGCAGAGGCCCTTGCGGATGGATCCCGCCACCGAATCGTTCATCGATGATGACGAGGCGAATCGGTTGCGGCGGCGGGTCGAACGAGATCCCTGGGCCTGACCCCCAAAGTACCTCGCCAATCCCTGGCGTGATCCCCTGAGTACCTGGTCAGTCCCTGGCGTGATCCCCAAAGTACCTGGTCAGTCCCTTGGCGTGATCCCCTGAGTGCCTCGCTACCATAAGTGCCACGCTCCGGTCACCAGGACGTACATGGCCAGCAGCAGGTTGCTGGTCCCGTGCGCCACGACGCACAACCACAGATCCCGCCGCCAATACAACAAGGCATTGAGCAAGAGACAGTAAACGGCAGCCGCCAGCCATTCCGGATGCGCCAGTGCGAACAACAACGTCACGCCGGCGCAGGACGACCACGTATAAGTGCCAATCCTCACGCGCTGCCGCTCGGGATCGATCCACCATCGCAACAAGAAGCCGCGCCAGAATAATTCTTCGGCAATGGGTACGACCACCGCCATCCCCACCACGCGAACAGCGATGAACCCCCACGCCCAGGCTCCCCCCAGTTCCACCCACGGCTGGAAAGCCGGCCGGTGCGATGGTCGCAAGAAACTGGGCAGGTAGGCCCACACGGTTTGTTCGACCTGCAGCTCGCTCAACCAGATCCAAGCGACGATTCCCACTACTCCTACCCCCACGCCCGGAAGTACGCGGCGATGGGGAACCAGATCCACCATGTCCCTTCGACATGCCCAACACACTCCGCCGGCAACCAGGGCGGCCGCGGCATACGCCACCGCGTACGCCTGCCCTTCGAATCGACCGGCGATTGCCGTAGCCAACAGGTAAACGCACATCGGAGCCACGTACGCCACCACGGAACGATCCTGTTGGGCAGTTGGACTCATCGGCCGTCCTTTCCACCGATAACACCGTCTCGCATCTCCGCCATCACCCCCCACAGCACGACCAGCCAGGCACAGAATTGCACTGTGCTGCACCAAAGATAGATCCGATGCCACCCATAGAACAGGACCGTATCGGAGACAGACAACTCTTGGGGATCCAACAAGCGGTTCAGTCGCGCGTGCAGCAGGAACTGGATGCCGGTACAAACGGCGACTAGGGTGATGGCGATCGCATACCAGCGCATTCTGTGCCGTGTTCGCACCCGACGGCTGGCCCACAATTCCCAGCCCCAGACCATCACCGCGGCCAGAGAAATCGAATTGAGCACCACCGTCACCTGGCGCGTGACGAACCCTTGCGTGGTGACACCCACCACGCGGCTGCCGATAGGCACCACGGCAGCAGCATAAAACACGAAACCGCCGAACGCCACGCTGGTCAACACCAGCACCAAAAATCGCCGTAGGTTACTCACGCGGTTCAATGATCATGGTCGTGTTCATGGTCGTGCTCATGGCCATGGGGATGAAGCTGATAATGCTGCCGCAACAAGTCCTTCCCGTAATCGTTCCCATTGGGCGTACGCACGACGGTGTGGATATGATCGCGGCTGGGCTCTCTGGAACGGTACGGCGCGACCCGTCGCTGATGATCGAACTCGATCAGGATCACGGGGCTGTGGATGCGGTAGTAATACACATCCTGATCCGTATCTCCGCCGATCCAGGCGAACCAGGTCCGCTCGGCATGTTGCTGAACTTCCTCCATCCGCACCTGGGCGTGCGGTTCCCGGAGATTGCCCACATACTCTGCCACCAGATCCCACAACAACTCGCGTTGCTCATCGTTCATCTCGCTGGCCGGCAACCCGGCGTAATCCAAAACCAGATTGTCCTTGTAGGCCTCGGCCAGATTGTTGTTGCCCGGCTTGTCGCGCATCAACACCGCCTTTTCCCGCTGCGCCGGGTGCAACGCCTTGAGCAGGCGCAACCCTTTGTTCTGCTCGTCTTGCAGCACCACGGTTCCCTTGAACTGACCATCCACCGCCCGGACCGGCTCCGATCCCATGAACACTGGACTCATTACGACCTGGTCGCCCAGTACAAAATAATTGATAACCAGATGATGGCCGTCCAATTGCCACCCCCATGGTTCGTCGGCCGAAGGCTGACCCATCACGGTGATCCAGTACAACCACTGCCCGTATTCCTCGAAGTTATTGGTCAACTCGGCCAAGGTGCCATTGAGCCGCATGATGTCGCGGGATTTCTTCAACCCCTTGGCACTCAGGCTTTGCCGCAACAATTCGAACGCCGCTTCGCGCTGGGCAGGGGACATCTCATCGAATCCCACGCCCTGCCGCTGGTAGAAGTGCCGGTTATCCCATTTCCGCCACTCCAAATCATCGACCGGAAACAGGGTCTTCTCCCGTTGGGCAGGATCCAAGGCCGCCAGGAAAGCTTCCGCAGCCCGCCGCACCGGCTCGGTGGAAACACCCGTCGACCGCAGGGGAAACAGCCCCCGCTCAATGCCTTGGGA
>RFIQ01000355.1 GCA_003695565.1 Planctomycetota bacterium
CAGAATAACCGGATGGTCGAGTTGCCATCCGACCGTCGCGGGGCATGGTGTCCGAACCGAGCTCAGGGACGTTCGGTCGCTGGTGCGTCGATCTGCGTGCCATCAACGCGGTACAAGAACATGGATAGGGGGTACTGTGGACTGGAAACGCGACTGGCGGCCATCACTCCGCGGGGCCGCGGTTCCGGCCGCGATGGGGATGGCCCCACGCGGCAGAGTTACGACCGGCGGGCGGTGCGGTTCGTCTGGTCCTCCCCATCGCACCGGCCGTGCTGCACGATGTCCTGCTGCAGGCATCCGCATTCGACGGGAAACTCGACCGGGCCTAGAACAACACTTGCACCCCGACACTGCCGCCGTGCACAACCACTTCATTGTCGGTGAAAACAGTCGTTCCGCTCGAAGGGGAAACGACTTGGCTGCGTTGCTCGGGAATCGTTGCAATTCCGGGCATGTACCACAATTCATAGCCGCCGGTAATCCGAATGCTGCGCGTGACGCTGTAATTGGCGAAATAACCGACTTCGATCAGCCCAGCCACGTCGACGTCCGAATCGCCAGCGTTGAGGACGATCGTCCCCGCATTGTTCAGGAACGTCTGACTGTCTGCGAAATTGGCATAGACACCGCCCTTGGCCCGGACACCAGCGTTCAAGCGCAACGTGACCGGATACATGGCCTCGATTCCCGCTTGAATCCCGATCATCTCATTGTCTGTGCTCTGCAGGAACAGGCCATTGCCCACGGTTCCATTGACGGAAGAGAACAGGAAATCTTCTTCGTAATCGACGAATCGAATACCGATCATCGTCGATACGACATCCCACTCCCACCAACGCCGGTTCAATTCGATTGTTTGCAATTGGGCTCGGTAGGCTTGGATGTGAACATCTGCATCATTGAATGCCGAAACTTCGCTGGCCGTGTAACCGCCCGTGGGGAAGAAATTGCTTTGCAGCGTGGCCGCCCCGCTCACCGTGGCCGACCGTTGCCAGTCGTAGGGGCCCACATAGGAAACTTCCCACCCGTCGACGCAGTTCTGCAACCAACCGACAGTGTATCGCCCGCCGAAGTCCCCCCCCAGCTCGAAGTCGAAATCCGGCAGGAAGGTATTGCGCGACAATGTGAATCGGTCATCCCCCTCGCGCCGCAACCACAGCGCTTCGTACGACAAGTATGCCGTCACATCGCAACCGGGTGCGCAAGGATTCTGATTCGGCGGCGCCATGAATGCTGCAGCTTGTCGGTGGCGAAATCCGGCCGGAACGACCGACGTATCATCGGTCAGCACCGAGCGGGCAGGATGCTGCTGTGCGGCGCCACCGCCCAGCGCCCCATAGGCGGCTGGTGCAACCAGCGAACCGTCACTCAGCCCCAGCGACTGGGCCTGGGCCGCGGTACCGGGCAGGCTGAGGAAGGCCACCCATGCGGCCAGGCACATGGCAGCCTGCCGCACGCGCCACGCACGCTCGCTTCGCAAGTGTGCCACCAGGGTAGGTATCCGTCTTTTCATGGCATTCCTCAACAGTCTATAGGCAACTGAAACGGACTCGGGTTGATTGGAAACCGCCGAGGACAGTTCACGCACGAATTGCCTGGGCGTTGCATCACATGGGATACGAAGGGACAACTATCTGCCTAGTGCTGATTTGCGCGGAGTTGATCGACCACCGGACACAGGGTGGAATGTCGCACCATCCGCAGGATCTCGATGGCTTGTCTCTCGGTCGGCACTTCGCCGCTTACCACCAAGGCGTCTCCGCGAACAGCTACGCGAACGGAGCTGCGGGGATACATTGCCTGGATGGCCTGATTCATTTCAACCGCATGGCGGGCCGCCTCCTTGACTCGCGGATCCGCCTCGACGCGCACCTTGTACAGCACGCATTTGCGATTTCCATCGGCGGCCCGAAAGACGACTGCGATCCGCGTCTCCCCAGGCCGGGCTGCGACAAACGCGGCCGTGGATGACGCAGGGCGAAAACCACGAGCTACCGTGTCATCTTCAGCATCGATTTGCTCGATCTCACCCTCGACGTCCCAGCGGGGAATGTCGCCTACCAGGACGATCATCTCCTGTGAGGACTCTACCACTTCCGCGCCGCGCGCGGCCGCTGGCGGAAAGGCCGGCTCAGCGGATGCGGCTGGATTCGCTTGTTCGGTTGACGTCCCAATTTCACCTGCTTTGGTCAACATTCCTGGTTCAGTCGCTGCCAAACGACCCCCAACGACGGGTCTCAGCGGACTGATTGCAGGGGTCGATCGAACAGGGGGCTGCTGCGTCGGTTGCGCCGAGCGTGGCTGCGCAAGCACAACCGGGTCTGGTCGCGTTTCCTCGGCGACAGCCGAAACCGCCGGTGCCGGAGCGCCCGCGTCGCTCAGGTGCAGTCGCGGCATATCCGCGGCGCCTTGGCGGGGCAACCGGCCGGCAAAACTGCTACTCGGAATCAGCCCTTCGGTGGCCGTCGCAGGAGGGACCGGACGGGCGGAGGCACTCCCTCCTTTATCAGTCAACGAGAATTCTACGCCAGGCACCTCCGTCGGTGGGACATGCCCGCTGTCGAGATTCTCCCGCGTCTGCGGCTGGTCGCCCGCCTCACGAATTCGTAACGGTTGCGCCAGCCCCACAGCAACTTTGTCAGACGCCGTGACGTCGGCAGATGGCGTTATCAGTTGTCGCACCAGGCTGCCCCGGCGAATAGCTTGTGGGACGCGGGATGGATCGCTGGCACGGAGCGCTTGCGGCCGCACCGATTTCCCGAC
>RFIQ01000356.1 GCA_003695565.1 Planctomycetota bacterium
GAGCACAGACGATCTTGAGCATCTTTTTGTAATCGATGGTGGTTTCGTTGCCGGCATCATCGAATGCGTAGCTCTTGGCGCTGGCCCCTTTAGCATAAGGCATCAATTCATAGACGCCCAAATACTTGTCGTACTCCAATGTTACGTCGCCGGCCTTTGCCACGCCGCGGAAATTCCCGAAATCCGGCAGCGTCCCGCAGCGGGGGTGATCCACCATCTGCATGACTTCGGCTAACCATCGTCCATGGCTGGACAGACCGCCGTGGTTCTCCACGATGACGTTCAAGTCGTAGGTGTCTCCGATCTCGCACAGCATGCGCAGACCGTCGGCGGCCAGCTTCATTTGCTCGCCGTAGCTCAAGTTGGCGGCCGACCTGGCATTGACTCGAATAGCATGGCACCCCAGCGCTTGAGCCCACTCCAACCATTTGACGTGATTGCGAACCGATGTGATCCGCCCCTTGCGATCGGGGTCTCCCAGATTGCCTTCGCCATCGCACATGATCAATACGTTGCGCACCCCGGCGTCGTCCGACTTCTTCTTCAAGTCGGCCAGGTACTTCGCATCGCGGACAACGTCGCGATAGAACTGGTTGACGTATTCTACCGCTTCGATGCCAAACTCGCGTTTGGCGATCACCGGAAAATCCTGCGGATTCAACTTGGTGCCGTCGCCGCCGCGGTTCCGGCCCAGAAAGGCGAAGAACTGACGATTGAGCGACCACTGGGCCAGCGAGATATCAAATTTCTTGGCAGGAGCGGTTGCGGCCTCGGCCCGTGCGGCGGCTAGTACCGCGGCTCCAGCGGAGACAGTGCCAACAAATCGACGGCGATTGAGGGAAGACGAATGCATCACGGTGGGGTCTCCTTGTGGAATACAACTCGGAATGGAATGGGAAGCAGCGCGGCAGCGCACGCGCAATGATTGGGCTCGACCGCGGATGGACGAGACGCAGATTCGCAACGTCGACGGTCCGCATTCGAACCAGCGGCTATTGTAGCCAAAATCCTCGGAGCCGCGCCGGCCTTTGCATCCCTGGCGGTGATTCGATCCTCCTCCAGCCGCGTGCGGACGGACCAGCCGACGCAAACACGGCATCTCAGCCGCACCGATGCCCGTGGACGCACCGCCTGCGACTGGATCGCGCGGCCCGTGATGGTGCCGTTCCGCGGGCGATGCTGCCCCGCTGTCGGCGATGGCACTGCAGCGAGGCACGCGTATAATCGAAGGGATATAACGACCCTTTGGCCATGTCCCCCGGGGAGCACCACATGCTGTGTCCGAAATGTGCGGTACGACTGGAACGCAGCAAGTACGAGGATTTGGGAATCCGTGTTTGCCCGCAGTGCCACGGAATGCTGGTCCGCAAGAATCGTCTCGAAGTGATTCGCAATCGCCGCGACAAATCCCCCGAGCAGCTTGTGCACGAGATTGCCGAAGGCGGTGAGGACTCGATGCAGCGGCTACGTTGCCCCGAGTGCCGCGTGACGATGCGCAAGGAACGACACCATCTGGGGCCGTCGGAATTCTGGATCGACGTATGCACCAAATGCGAATTGGTATGGCTCGATCCGGGTGAGTTAGCGAAGTTGCAACTCGCATTCGAGCTCAGCGAACAGGGCGCCGAACGCGCACAATTGCGTCAGAGGCTGGCCAACATGACACCCGAGGAGCAACAGGAACTGCAGGAGAGGATTGCGCAATTGCCGGAATCCCCCTTGTTTCGCAATTGGTTTCTGGAGGGGCTGGGGCCCTTGATTTGATCTTCATCAACTTCTTAACAATTCAATTGCAACGGTGCGGCGATGCAAACCTGGCTTGTGGTTAACTTGCTCCCCTGTGTCGGTCCGCCTGCGGCACGTGCCCGCTCGACGCTGTCAGCCGCCAACCTGGTGCGGCGGGTGGCCGTGGCGGTGATGCTGCTGATATTTGCGGCGTGCGCGCCCCAGCCTGCAGTGTCACCCCAGTCGAACTCCTCCTCTGGCAGCGAACCGATGCCTGCCGATGGGCCGCGATCGCAGACCGGAGGGCGAGATACAGGTGAGCCGGCGGGCCGGCCTGACGACAACCGGTCCGACCCGTTGCCATCCGCCTCGTCGCCACAACAATCCGCCGCCGAATTGGACGTGCAGATCGTCGACTTCGCGCAGTTGCAAGACAAACTCCAGTCGTTCCGCGGTCGCGTGATCGTCCTGGACGTATGGAGCACCTCCTGTGCACCATGCTTGCAGGAATTTCCCGGTCTGGTGGAACTGGCTCGGAAATATGGGGACCAGGTCCAATGCGTATCGCTCAATTTGGATTACATCGGCCTGCCGAAGAAGCCACCCGAATCGTACCTGCCAGCGATTCGAGATTTCTTACAATCCGTTGACGCGGAGGGGATTGTTCACCTGGTCTCTGCCGAGCCGGATGATGTGATGCGCGGTCACCTAGGAATTGCGGCTATCCCCGCCATCTTCATCTACGATCGCGACGGCCGATTGGTGCATAAGTTGACCGATGCCAACGCAGCCGGACAGGGCGTGTCTTATGCCGCGGATGTGTTGCCCAAACTGGCCGTTTTGCTGAGCCTCTCCAACGGTCAGGACAGCGGCAAGTAGCTATCGACCGACCCCGGCACGCAATGGTCCGGGGACTATTGTCCCGAATACACTTCGTGTTCTGGATTTCCGCCACTTCGGAGATAGGCCAGGATCTGGGCGATTTCCTCTGGCGTGAACGTATCCAACAGGCCGGACGGCATCATCGACACGGGGGATGGCCGCTGTTCGATGATCTCATCAGCCCGCACCTCCGTAAAATTGCCTGGGTCGAGCATGTTGGTGACGACCATCAAACGGTTGCCGTTCAAGTTGGCCACGCGTCCAACGATCACACCGTCGTCGGTCAGGAATTGGGTGGCCTGGTATTGGTCGCTGATCTCCTTGTCCGGTTCGATAATGTGCACCAGCAGGTCTTTCTCGTTGAATCGCTGGCCGGCAGTGGTCAAGTCAGGTCCCTGGATGCCCCCTGAGCCATTGAAGCGGTGGCATTTGAAGCACTGTGCCATGGCGGTTAGTTCGCGTCCCTTCTCGTAATCCGGTTTGACGCGCACCTTGGCCAATTCTTCCAGCAGCCGGTCGACTGTCCACTTCTCGACCACTTTACGCGGCGCCAGATCGGCCAGGGGGTCGCGGGGGCTCGGCATGGGACCGGCCAATTCCCCCAGTTTCTGCCGCTCTTCGTCCGTCAGGTTTTCCAGCGCTGCTTTCCGAATGTTAGCCAAGAACCCGCCGAAGGAAGCGCCGCCTCGCGCAGACGCCACATCGAAGAACCATTGGAAATATGCCCGCCGCGTGGCATCATCCCATCCCTCGCGGACGTTGCGGAGGCAGAACGCGTAGTGGATTTGATCTTCCTGTGCATTCGCGCGGTGCATCTGCTCGACGCAACGCTGAACGATCCCTGGCGCGTTGAGATAAACCAGTGTCATCGCCAACTCGCGGTTTACCAGAGAATCCTTACCTGGAAAAAAGCGATTCAGTTGCTGGATTGCGGCCTGGCGTTGCATTTCGTTCGGCGGCCCCAGCCGCAGCCATACCAGGTGCATGGCCCGCAGCAATTCCAATTTCGTTTGTCGTGGCAGACCACCAAATTTGAACGCGTGCAACCGATCCAGCAGCGCGTCATGCACCCCTGCGGTACGCGTCCGAGCCAGAGCGTACGTGGCATTGCTCAGGGCCAAAGGCTGGGTTAGCTCCAACGCGGCGTCTCGCCACTTTTCCACCGGCTGGTGTTCCAACGCGACACGGGCGGCAAAACGGATCGACCGATCGGGATTGCCCAGATTGGACAGCGCCGGCTCGATCACTTCGTCCGACTGCCGACCGTGAAACGATTCCAAGTAGCGTCGCAAGGCACGTGCCTTGACCACCGATTCCGGTTCGTCGATCGGTTGGTACTCCGTCGACTCCGGGCCCACGTATTTGACCCGATACAGGGCGGATGCAGTGCGCCGTCCTCCCACTGCGAAATACATATTGCCGTCGGGATGGATGACCAGATCGGTTACCGGCATCGGCGCGGCGGTCACGAATGTTTCGAACTGGCCGGTATATGTCGCCCCCTTCGGCTGCATATGCACCGCATGAATGACGCCATAACTCCAGTCGCAAATGAACAGCGCATGTTGGTATTTGTTGGGGAACTTGGCACCTCGGCCGAATGCGATACCGGTGGGCGAGCCAGGTCCGATGTTGACGACTGCCCCAAAGCTGTCACCGTAGTATTCCGGCCATTTGCCGGTTCCATTTCGCCATCCGAACTCGGCCCCGCTGATCACATGATTGACGCGGGTGGGACGGTACCAGGGCGTGCCGATGTCCCATTCCATATCGGCATCATAGGTGAAAAGGTCTCCCACCTCGTTGAATGCGATATCGTATTCGTTGCGGAACCCGTTGGCCATCAACTCCATATTCGATCCATCGGGATCCATGCGAATGATAAAGCCACCCGGGGCCAATCGTCCGGCCATGTGACCGCGCGCATCGGGCAAACGTCCCAACAAGTGGTCTTCGTCCCACAGGCGGGGTACCGGTCCCCCTTGGCATGCCTCGGGAACATCCACCTGGTTGCCGCAGCAGAAGTAGATCTTGCGCCGGTCGGGCGAAAGAATCAGCGCGTGGGGACCATGCTCACCCGCCTTGTCGGATAAAGGCACGATATAGTCCACGTGGTCGAATTGATCGTCGCCGTCGGTATCGGTCAAACGGTAAACGCCCGGCCCCTTGGCTAACGTCCCCGCCAGGTCGCGTGAACGAGCGTTGATGTTGATGTACAGCGAGTCGAATGCGTAGAGCAACCCCTGCGCCATGCCGATGTTGATTTCCAACTTCTCGCTCGAAGCTTGCCCGTCGGCATCGAGCGTGACGCGATACAGGCCACCGTACTGGTCGCTGGCGATAATCCTGCCTTTGGGATCGACGCAAAGTGCCACCCATGACCCCTGCCCGCTCGCCGATACCGGGTGTACCAACTCGACCTCGAATCCCGGCAGTGTCTTAAATTTCCCTGTAGCGTCTTGCGCCGTGGCTACCGACCAGCCAGCAACCAAGAGGAAACTTCCGAGCAAACAAGCGATCCCAAAAGGTCGATTCATAAGATGCCACCGTTGCGATTTTGGAGGGAGAGGAAAACGGGAGGGGGGGCAAGCAGTGCAATTCTAATAGCTGGCTGGGCTCAATTGAAGTTGGCAGCATGAAATAAAGCGACGCGGATCGACCATACGAGCCGCATCGGGGGCGTTGCAAACCTGTGCGGTTGGCCCGACCCCGCCGCAGCGGCAGCATCGGGCGGCACCGGATCGCTCGCGCGCGACATGCAGCATGCTCGGGGGTTCGGCCGCGCTGTATGCCATACCGCAGAGCTGGCCGAGATCGGAGTGCTAGCCGAGATCGGAGTGTTGGCCGAGATTGCAGTGTTCGCCAGATCGCATGGTCGGACGACACCCCTGCCCGCCAGCGTCACTATTCCTCAGAGGAGATTCGTGGCGGAAGCCCCGCCCAAAACCCGCGAATGCCAGCGGGTGGAATCGTCCACGGCCAATTCGCCCGAGGACTTCAATCGAGAAGGTACCACCGCCACTTGACGGCGGCAGGGCAACACATCGATGGTGTGTGGAGAGTACACCCTAGAGGATTCGAACCTCTAACCTTCGGTTCCGTAGACCGATGCTCTATCCAGTTGAGCTAAGGGTGCTAGTGATTTGTTCGAAATTCTAGCGGGCTTCCCGGGAACTGTCTAGCCGGTTTGCGGAGTCGACGGCATTGGGGGCCTGTTGGCAGTTCGAGCACGGGGCTCACTGCATTGGGCAACCGCCCCGGTCACGATTCCTGGCTGGTGCCCGCGCGAGTACCTTTGAGCAGCCGTTCGAGTTCGCTGTGCGTTTCTTCTTCCGGGAATAACTCGTACAGGTCCTGCATGGCCTGAGGGAGTTGCTGGAACTTCTGCATCAACGCCTCGGTGGAGATGACCGGCGATTCATCCTCGCTCCCTGTCAGCGACAGAATCCAGCTCATGAGAATGGCTCGTTGTTCGTATTCCGACTGCAAGCGGCGCATCAACTCCTGGGGATAGGGAGAAAGTTGTTCGATCAACTCCTTGATATCTTCCGAACGGATAAAGGAACTCTCCGAGGCTTGCATCAATTCATCGATAATCAATTGATAGGGATCGAAGGAGAAGGGAACGTCGGGGCGGAGGAGCAAGCGATCCATCCATTCCCCAACCGCATTGCGATCCTGGGGGCTCATTTCCGCGGAGTATTCGACCAACAGATTCCGCGCGATGATCTGCTCGATCTCGGTTTGGCGAGCGTCCAGATCCATGTCTTTGATCCACTGTTCCCGCTTGGCGCCTTCAGCATCCAGGATGACCGCGTACGCGCGGGCGGCCGCCAAAAGTTCGTCGCGACGAGGCGACTGCGCAATGTACTCGGCAATCTCAATCAATTCGTCGCGTCGCGGCGGCGGAAGCTGTTCAAAGTTCTCGCGACTGGCGTGCAACCGGGCCAGGGAGTCCGCATCGAGAGCCTGCACCCATCGCCACCGTTCACCCACATCGTTTGGCAGCGGCGTCTGGCCGATCGGAGGAATGCTCGCTCCCTCACCGGCGGCTCGCAGGTACTCCGCCGCCCGCTGCAAATATTCGATTTGCGACAGCCGTTCCAACCACTCCACGGAGTCGATATGTTGCAACGCCCGAAATTCCACCAGGGCCGGCAAATCCCTGAGTAACCGCGCGCGATGCATGCGGGTAATCAAGGCACCCGTCACGGCACCGATGGCCCCCAAGACCAGGCATAGCATCACTGCGCCCAACAGGCGGCGCCGCATCGCCGTCCGGCGGCGCGATTTTTGTTCGTCCTCCATCGACAATGCCACCATCTCGATGGTCGACTGGGCCAGGTCTGGATCGGGCGCCGTTTCGGGCAACTCCAGCAGGAGATCCCACGAGGCCTCCAATTTGCGCAGCCGTTCACGTAGACTGTCGTCGCTGCGCAGACTGGCCTCGACCGCACGCATCTCAGCTTCGGGGAGATCCCGATCGAGATACGCCACCAGGGTCTCATCGTCGAATGTTTCGTCCATCCGCGCCATCTCAGTCTGCCTCGTCTTCCTTGTCGCCGACGTGTTCTGATCCGGGCAATAGTCCAGCATCGACATAGGGCTCCAACAACACCTTCAAGTTCACGCGGGCGCGTCGCAGCAACGACTTGACCGCTTGAACCGACAAGCCCATGGCCTCCGCGATTTCCTGATAGCTCAACCCTTCGAATCGAAACAGCATCAATGCCATTCGTTGGCGTTCGTTCAACGCGGCAATTGCCGTTTGCACCATCTCCATGCGTTCGACTTTGTCGAGCTTGCGTACTGGCATGGCACCGGTGGATGCCACCGCCATCTGATCCATGGAGAACATGCTGGATGGAGATGCGTCGGCAGCGGGCACCTGGAACTCCCGCCGCCGCTTGTAGTCTCGCACCGAATTGTTCGCCACGTTATGGGCGATGTGGAATAACCATGTGGAGAATCTGGCCGTGGGCCGATAGGTCTTGCGTGCCCGCCATACGCGCATGAAAACCTCCTGCACCAGATCTTCTGCGACCGATTCCGAGCCCACCGTGTGCCGCAGCACGCGGAGTAGCCGAGCCTGATA
>RFIQ01000357.1 GCA_003695565.1 Planctomycetota bacterium
ACCACTCCCGACCCACTGTGGTTCAGGAACTCATCGTAGTCCTGCATGGAGAAGATGGGGGTATGCGAGGCTGCCGCTTGCAGCAGGACGTTTGGGAATCCCTCGTAGGCCGGGTCGCCGGTAGAGACGAAGGCCCCCGCCCGCTGAAAGACGGAGGGCATCTCGTCAAACGGAACGTAGGAACGCAGGGAAATGTTCGGTGGGAGCTGGGCGGTCAATTCGCGGCGGACCTGGTCGTCAAAATCGTTGGCCACCATCAGGAAAGGGATCTCCGGGCATCGACGCGCGACATCGATCAGCAGTGCCGGTCGTTTGTGAAAGGTATCGAACCGTCCGATCCACAAAACATACGGCTCCGTCATATCCTTAGGCAGTCGCCAGGCGGACCGATCGATGGGATTGCGGATCAAAGTTCCCCGACGATGAAAGTGCTGTTCCAGCACATCCATTTGCCACTGCGACTGGCACACGATGGCCGTGGCCTGTTGGATGGCCATCCGCCGCCCCTCGGCGCTGTCTCCATACGGGGAGGAAGGGGGATCGTCCGTCAACAAACGTGGATCGACGTCCAAATTGGACTGCAGGAACAACACGCTGGGGCGCCCCAACCTCCGGGCTGCGACGATGACACGAGCCGCGTCATCGCTGGCGCCGAATGCCACCCACAGCCTGGCCTGACGACGCAGTACGCGCGGATCGGCGGCGGTCGGCGCGACATCGCGAGGGCGAAACGGATGCGTCAGCGCCAACAGAGGGACTTGCCACAGCAGATCCCAGGTCCACTGCCGCAACCTCCGGCGGCGCCAATCGATCGCATCGCCCACGCGTTGCCTGATCTGCCTCCATCGATCCACCTCGACCCACAACGTCACGCCGTCGATTCGGGAGGGAGCACCACGGCGCGGAGCGGAGGTGAGCAGGGCCACGTGGAGATTTGTTTCGGCCGCCAAGTTGCGCGCCAGGGTCCACATGGCGGTTTCCAATCCGCCAATCCGCCGACCGAAATGGGGCCAGACGGCTGGCAATGTCTGCCACCCCACGAAGGCAACGTCGACCGATTGGCGGAGGGATGGTTCGCCCATGGACCTGTTCGTCGATGCGCGGGAGATGAAATGGTGGTTGGCATGCAACGGCCGATGCTACCGCAGCCTCGGCGGTGCCGCAGCAGCACCACTGGCCAGTTTACCACCGGATCGGCTATCCCAAGCATACACGGTCAATTGGCCTGGGCGCAAGAAACGCGGGCATTGCGCAAGTGGAAACAGCTCTACGGTTCGCCCCGAACCCCGTTGCAGTTGCGCTACCAGATCCTCGCCGACTTCCCCGACCGCAATCAAGCGACCATGGGGATGCGAACGGATCCAATCGCAGAGGCGGTCGAGGAGATCGCTGCGCGTATCGGCGCCAGGAGTGAATTCCTGAATCGGTTCCTGCAAGTAGAAGACCCAACTCGGTTCCAGCCCACCGGCGGATGCCCATCCCTGTCCATCAAATCGCTGTTGGACGTCGGTAAGGGTGGCGATGTCCTGCCGATAACGGCTGGTCTGGGTGGCTCCGATCGCGAACACGGAGACCTGCAGGGCCGCCGCCGCGATCAGGCTGACCGTCGGCACGACGCGGACAGCCCCTGAACGATCGAGCAGCCAGCCGCAAAGACCACCTACCGCGACGGCGGCTCCACCGATTGCGCCTACCGTAATCCCTGGCATCGACTCCTTCTGCGCCAACCAAAACAGCGTGCCAGCCAAGGCGGTGCCCACGCCCATGGCAATCATATAGTGGGCTCGGCGAAGCCCCGTGCGGGGGACGGACCACTCAGTTTCGAATTGTCGCAAGAAGCAACCGATGGCCAACGCGGCTCCGGCGTAACAAGGTGTGATGTAGCTGGGGAGTTTCGTGCTGGCCAGGCTGAACGCGCCCACGTAGACGAGGATCCAGCACCCGGAGAGGACTACCAGTTGCCGGTGGGCTACGTTTGTGCGTGCCGCCCGCCGACACCACCAAACAATGGCGACCAGCCAGAGGGACCACGGGAAGGTGCCAACCAGGAAGGCTGCCGGATAGAACAGAAGGGATCCGCCGTGCCCTTCCATGGGTTGGGTGGCACGTCCCAAATTGTGTTCCAGGAAGAATCCTCGCAGGAACGCGCCGTCGGTCTCCAGTCCGACCGCGATGTACCAGGGGGCTGCAGCCAGCAAGGCAATCAACAAGCCCGGCACCGTACGCAGAGCCATCACGGACCGCCACACCGGCAGGGGGCCGAACGTCTGCCAAAATTCGCTAGCCGCATGGCGACTCCACCGCAGGGCAACTCGCAACGTGTCACCGAACGAACCCCGTGGATTTCCCACTGCACCCGCCCTGGCGGAACCATCGGCATGCTGATGGTTCCGGCCGGGAGAAGTCAACGTCTGAGCGCGATGGCAAACCAACCACCAAAGGTGGACGACCGCTAAAGGCAAAATGATCCCGACTGGGCCTTTGGCCAATCCCGCCAATCCCAACATCAGGTAACCCACGATGGCCGGTAACCAGCGGGCGGGACGAACCCGTCCCGAAGCATACGGCGGGCTGGGGTCAATCGATGCCAGCACCAGGCCGGCGATTCCCAGGGTGCTGAAGGCAATCAGGCAAGCGTCCGGGGTGGCTGCCCTCCCCGCCATGACGAACAGGGCGCATGTGGCCAATGAGGCCGCCGCCCAATACCCTTCCTGGCTGATTCCGCGCGTACGGCCGGTCAGGCGCGAAGCCAGAATCGCTACCGCAAAGACCGTCAGCAATGCACATAATGCTGAAGGAAGACGGGCGGTCCATTCCGAGACTCCGAACATGCGGTAGGCAGCCATTTGCCCCCAATACAACAAGACGGGCTTGTGATCGCGGAGTTGCCCATTGAATGTGGGGACGATCCAATCGCCACGCAGAAGCATCTCTCGCGCGGCGCCAGCATTGCGAGGTTCGTCGCGATCCCACAGAGCCGCGTCCCCCAGTTGGAAGAAGAACACTCCGCACACCAAAGCGATCAGGGAAATCGAGCGAGCCGTAGAGATGTGACGCATATAATATCCATCCATGGAGGGGTGGAAACCGAGTGCCAGCCGGTTCTGCCGAGGGGGCTGCCGCCAGTCATGCCGACAACGAGGGCGCAGCCGGTGATTGCCGGATTTCGAGGTTTGGGCACAATGTGTAGGCGACGATAGGAAAAACCAACCAGGTCGAGCAAGAGGAAACGGGCGATTGAATCACCGGCATGATCCGCTGCGGTTGAGCGACGAGGAATTCTTGCTGCTGCGCCAGCGGCATCGCCGACCCGCGGCTGGGGCGGAAACCGCCCGCAGGAAGCCGAGAAATCTGGTGCCGTTGGCCGTATTCCTGGCCATCGCCACGATCGTCTCCACGTTCTGGTCCGGAATCTGCGCCTGGGTGCCCTACGTACCATTGGAGCAGGCCTGGTTCCACGGCACCGCTTTGCCGATCCGCCAGGTCATTCTGGCGAACTGGGTGGGCGGACTGCAGTTTTCCTTGGCCCTGATGGCAATCTTGGTGGCGCACGAATTGGGGCACTACTTGATGACGATCTACTACGGAGTACCCAGTACGCCGCCCCTGTTCATTCCCTTTCCCTTGATCTCTCCCATCGGGACAATGGGGGCGGTGATCATGATGCAAAGCGGAACGGCCAACCGACGCCAAATCTTCGATATCGGACTGGCCGGCCCTCTGGCAGGATTGGTCGTGGCCGTTCCGATCATCATATGGGGAGTTCTGGATGGACATCCCCTGCCCCGCATTCCCGACGGCCCAGAGGGAACGTTGGTGTTTGGTCAACCGTTGCTAGTCCAGTGGTTGGCGGGTTGGTTGGTGCCCGAGCGAGCCAGCGAATTCGTGGCAGTCTCCAACGCACACCTGAATCCGTTCCTGATGGCCGGCTGGGTTGGACTGCTGGTCACTGGGCTGAACATGATGCCTCTGGGGCAATTGGATGGCGGACATGTCGCCTTCGGGCTGCTGGGGCGCCGATCGTTCTGGGTCGCCGTGTTCGCCATGCTTGCCTCGTTGGGCTACATGATCTACACGCAGGTCGCTGCGTTTGCGCTGATGCTCCTGCTGGTGTTCTTCATGGGATTGCGCCATCCGCCGAGCAGCGATGATGAGGTGACCTTGGGGGCGTTGCGTCAAGTCGTCGGGTGGTTGTCCTTGGTTCTTCCCTTGCTCTGCATACCTGGCAACCCCGTTTCTATGCCCTGACGTGTGAACCGAGCCCGCGCAGGTCGCAAATGCAACGATGGCCAAGCGCCGTACCGGTCAACCTGAATGCGGATTGGGTCACGCCCAGAGGCGAGTCCCACGTGGCATACGTGGCTTGCACTCGCCGAGTGCAAGTCTGTCAGATGCATGAGATCGAGCTGGAATTCACGGATGGAACTCGAGACTGGCTTTCTCACCATGCCTCGACACGAAGAATTCCGCTCGGATCGGCACGCAGCGCGCTGTAAGGCGAGATGCTGGCCGTGGCGGGGGGAGTCCCTTTCGGCGAAAGGGACCCACGTGGCATACGTGGCTTGCACTCGCCGAGTGCAAGTCTGTCAGATGCGTGCAAGTCGTGCTGGAAGAAATTGTTTTCACCGCGCCCGGTACGAAATCTCTGAGTACTCTGTGGCAACCATCCATCCCAGAGCAAGGAGCGCGCCGTTGCGAGGCTGCCGCATGGTGAGCCAATAATGCTATTGACCGGCGACATACTTGAGTTGCACCTTGAGCCCCGGGATGGCTTCGATCAGGCCCTTCACGCCCTCCTCCGTCACCGCTGTACGCGTGACTTTCAAGTCCTTAAGCGACTTCAAACCGTACAACCGGGGCATGCCGGCGTCGGAAACCAATGTCGATCCCAGGTGCAGAAACTCCAGACGCGACATGTTGCTCAAGTGCTCGAGTCCATCGTCGCTCAGTTGCGTATTGTCCAGATTGAGCCACTGCAAATTCACCAGATTGGCCAGGTGAGCCACACCAGCATCGGTGATCGCATCGCGCCACAGATTGAGCCGCTGGAGTGTCACCATCTTCCCCACCGGTTTCATGGCGGGATCGAATACCTGGCTGCACTCGCTGATGTCCAGGTCCTCCAGCGGTAGGGCAGTGAGGTGTTGCAAGCCGTCGGCCGTGATCGCCGTCTGGGCCAATCGAAGCTTGCGCAGTGTATTGATCTTCGACAGCGTTTCCAATGCGGGGTCGTCGACCAAGGTGCCCGCCAGGTACAGTTCGGCCAGGTGAGGCAGATCGACCAGTTTCTGTAGTCCCGGTTGACCGATCCACAAGTGGTCCAGTGCCAGGGCCCGCAACTGGGGGCAGTTTGCCAGCGGGGCCATTCCTTCCTCGTCCACAGTCGTCGCGCCATTCTGGCCGCTCAGCCGTAGCGCGCGCAACCGCGGCAAGTCCCGCACCAGCGCCGCCAAGGCGGCGTTGTCCAGCGACACGCCCCGCAGATCGAGCAATTCCAAGGTCGAAATTCCGCCTATTTGCTCCCATCCCTCCCGAGAGAATCCACCTCGATCGGCATACAAACGTCTCAGGCCGCGGAGCTGGACGAGCGATTCCGCCAAGGCGTCCTCCAGATCAACGCCGCGCAAGTCGCAGTCGGTGACCAGTCCGTCATCGGAACGCTTCAAGCGGGCACCGCTGGCTTCCAAGGCGGCGATCGCTTCTGCCGGATCGGCGGCCGCCACCTGGGGTGCTGGATCCGAACGCGAAACGTCCTCCTGCCGCCGGGCATCGCCCGACGGTTCGGCGGTCGGACTCCCGGTGCAACCAATGGTCGTGATGCCCAGCATGCACATCGTCCACCAATGAGCAAGCGGGTTACAGTGCAGCAATGTCATCCTTGTTCTCCTGGGTATCGGTACTGCCGTTCATCCGAGGCCGTGCGATTCAATCGTCGATGTTCCAATGCAGGGGCCGCCTACTTGCCCTTGCGATTGGGACGTTGATTGGCCTGCGTTTGTTTTTTCTGGTACGACGCTTTGCGGGTATGGGCGATGGCCTCCGTCTCTATCCCCCGGTCGCCTTGCGATTTCATCCACTGGTCGAGCTGACTACTCAGCTCGCGCACGATCGACGCATATTTGGGATCGTCGATCAAATTGCGCAGACAGTGGGGGTCGTGGACGACGTCGTACAGTTCCTCCGGCGGACGATGCTGGTACCGGTACACCATTTCCGCGGCATGAGGGTCGCCCGAGCGGGCGGCTCTCAGCCACGAAGCCCACAGGCCAGTCTTGTCCTTCTCGACTTGAGTCACCGCATTCGTAAAGGTCGCTTCAGGATTCAAATTGCGAATGTACCGGAAGTTCTTGGTGCCGCAGGAGCGGATGCCAAACATCTCCGATCCATTGATGATTCCCCGCGTCGTGTGGATGCCGAACGTGTAGCGTTTGTGCTCGGTGGTCTGTCCCAGCAAGACCGGCAGAAAACTCCTGCCATCCAGGGTCTCCGGCACCGCCACTCCGGCTGCATCCAGAAACGTCGGGGTCACATCGCAGTACTCGACCAACGCGTCGCTCCGCGAGCCAGGGGTTACCTTGCCGGGCCAGCGGACGATCATACCGGAGGCCAATCCCAGTTCGTAACAGGTCCACTTGGCGAAGGGGAACGAGGAGCCTTGTTCGGAGACCACCATCACCAACGTGTCGTCGCGGACTCCATGTTTGTCCAGCAGCTCCAGCAAACGGCCGCACTGTCCGTCGAAGTAGGTGATCTCGGCCAGATAATTCGAATAGGCTTGTCGCGTCTCCGGAGTATCGACCCAGCTCGGCGGCAGAGTCAGAGACTCCGGCGGGTACCGGCTCGGATCGCCCTTGTTCCATGGGGAGTGCGGTTCATTCGAACAGGCGAACAAGCAGAATGGCGTATCCGATTGTTGGCACTCCACAATGAACTTTTCAATCGTGGGGTATGGGTTCTCCGCGGCGATGTCTGCGCTGCGAAACTCATCGTCGTATTCGAAAGGGAACGATTCGCGTGGGGCGATATGCGTTTTGCCGGACAACGCCACGCGGTACCCCGCATCCTGCAGGTAATGGGCGATCGATTTGGTGCCTGGATAAACACACGTGTGATTGGGCCATGCGCCCGATTTGACTGGGTAGAGCCCCGTATAGATGTTGTGGCGGGTGGGCGAACACATGGGGGCGGCTTGAAAGCACCGCGTGAAGGTCATCCCTTGTTCGGCCAGCCGTACCAGATTCGGAGTCCGTGCCTGGCCCCCGTACACTTCCAAGTCCAAATAGGTGCAGTCATCAGCGATGATGAAGACGAAATTCGGTTGCGCCGCCAACGAGAGGGATGTCGCCAGCAGCGTTGCCAGTATTCCCAGGCAGGGGCCGTTGACCCTGAGCAAAAATCGCAGCATCGGTATTCTCTCAGTTTGTTAGGATTCCATTTCGGTGCGGCATGAACGGCGTCCACCGCGTTGGCTTGCCGGATCGGATCTGGCCGGTGCGGAGCCGGGAAACGGATCAACGATCTTGCAATTCGTATTCGATCGGCACGCCGCCTTGCAGGTATCGCCAACCCTTGATGAAGGCGATCAGATCCGCCATCTGCTGAAGCTGAATCTGGGCCTCGAAACCCTCCGGCATCAAGGAAACACCGCTGGCGCGCAGGTCCGTTATCTCGCTGCGGGGGATCACATGACGCCGACCGTCCTGTTGCA
Source organism: Planctomycetota bacterium (assembly GCA_003695565.1). GTDB lineage: Bacteria > Planctomycetota > Planctomycetia > Pirellulales > Pirellulaceae > Aureliella. Next base: position 7,709 of record RFIQ01000357.1, read on the forward strand.
CCACCACGACCGCATCGGGCGTCTCCTCAGCGATCAGCCCTTCGATCACCTGATCATCCGCGGTCAATACAGTATATCGAAAGAAGGCGTTGTCGATGGCTGCGTTGGGATCGAGGATCGCCACCAGCAATTGTTCGGGCGTCTTGGTCCGAGAGTCGGAAATGTCGGGGCCGACCTGCGTGCCGATCTCGCCGATCCGATGGCAGCTCGCGCAGTACTGTTGGAAAACCGCTCTCCCCGCCGATGGATCTCCATGCAACTCCAGGGCTGACCGGTAACGGGCCACCACCTCCGCTCGATTCGTGTTGGATAAACTGCGGACGATGGCCCGCAACCGGTCGGCGAGGGGGCCGCGGGTGCGCGCCGCGAGACGTTCTATCGCGCTGGATCCCAGTTGCCGCGGTGCGATCACTCCCGACTCCAAGGCCCGGACCAACGCCTCGAGCGTCTGTGCATGGCGCGGAACCATCTCTAACGCAATGCGTTGCCGCGAGGGCGTCCACCGCGGCAATCCGGCCAGGAGGTAAACGCCGCAGGAATCCGGTTCGGTCGCGAACCAGGCTTGCAGCGCGGCCTGCCAGAGAGGCGGCGGCGATTCTGCTTCGACCAGTTGTTTCCAAATGGCCACGTCCTGCGGATCCCGTACATGAGCGACCAAACGGATCGCTTCGACGCGAACCCATTCCGGCACGGATCTGCCGTTGGAGGCCGTGGCCACCGAGCGGGCCCGTTGCAAGGTCTTGCTGCGCGCCTCCCGCAACGGCGACTCAGCCGTCGATGCATCTCGTCGTCCCGCATCCCAGGCGGTGCGGAGGATGGCCAGACCGGCGCCGAGCTGCGCCTCCGGAAGATCCGAGGTATCCAGCTCCCGAGCGATTTGGTCCCAAGGAAACACTACGTTAGCATCGTCGACCGGCTCCGCCCGGGAGACGGCTTGCCGCGTGAGGGCCTCCGCGATCGGAACGATACGTGCCGAGAGACTGGCCGTGACGGCCGATCGGGACAGGCCTTGCCACCAATGCCAGAGCAAGTCTCCTGGGTGTTCCGCAAAGGCGCCTGCGGCGGCAGCCAGGACCCAGGGATCGGGAGATTGGGCGACCGTGCGGAGCAGCGCCTGAGGTGGTTCGCCCATGGGGCAGTGGCGGAGGCACAGCAAGGCCTCGAATTGCTCGGCGCCGGAGCCACCGGCAGAACGCTGCAATTGCAGAGCAAATTCGCGCGGCGGCTCGCACCAACGCTCGACCGGTAATCGCCGCAACCGCGCCAGCACGGCGGTTCGCATCCAGTCGGGTGATTGCGGGCCCAGCCAGGATGCAGCGGTCTGCGCCAGGTCGGAGGTGAGCAACATGGCCGCCTGCACCGCCGCGATTCTCCCGGTAGGGGGGACCGACTCGTCGGATGCCGTTTGGGACAGACTTTCCAGCACCGATCGGTCCTCCCGTTCGATCAGAATGCGAGTCACCGTCTGGTGCATCCAATGGTTGTCAGTGCGGAGAAGGTTCACCAGTTCCACTGCGGGCCGGCCGCGGAGCGGCCGCCGGCCCAGATCCCGTACCATCGCCGCCAGGTGCGAAGTCGTCTCCAGAGGGGCGGTGCGAGGCCTGCTGGGATCCGGCTTGTCACCCGCGGGAGCCATGGTTGTGGCGAGCGCGATGCTGTAGATTCGCCCGGCAGCATCCCCCCAACGCTCATCCGGACGCTGCTTCAACTCCGTCGGCACCCACTGCGGATGTTCGATGACCGCCCGATGCATGTCAACGATCAGCACCGATCCGTCGGCCGCGCAGCCGACATTGACAGGGCGGAACCACGGATCGCGGCTGGCCAGCCATTCCTGTTGCTCTGCCTCCGCGGCGGGCACTCGCTCAAGGTGGCTCGTCCCCCGCCGCAAAAGTTGGCGGTGAACCAGGCTGCCAGTTGGTTCGCACACGAAAACCCACTGCAGAATCTCGTCCGAGAGAGGGACGGAAGTGCCTTCAAGCGCCGGGGCATCGCCGGGCACCGGCAACGTGAATACCCCGCATGCGGCCGTGAACTGGCCAGCATGGAGATTCGACGTTGTCCATGCTTGTACCAATGGGTAGACCCGCGAATCGGCCCCAGCCGGTAGCACGTCAAGCGTGGCAGGGACGATTCCTGCCAACGGGTTGTCCGCCAGATCCGCTTGTTCCAGGATCACTTGAACGGCTGGGTTGCGATTGCTGCAGAACAGCCGCGATGCGAATGGATCGAACGTCAACCCGAACTGAGCCGGGCCGGTCACCGGTTCGATTTTGCCGCGGACTGCGTCAAACCGAATGTCGCGTTTTCCGATCTCGATCGGCTGTTGAAGGCGATGGCTGTAGCGAGTCCCCAACTGCACCTGGCCTCCCCGCAATCCACAGGCAATGTACCACCATCCGTCGGGTCCAATTCGCGGATGGTTGGCGCGCAGTTGTTCGTTGTCTTGCGCGAACCCGGTCAGCCATTGCTCGCGCGTATCCGATTGCAAATCTCCGTCCGTGTCGCGCAGGAACACCAGTTCGCCGGCCATGGTTACCACCGCGCCATCGCGCCACAGGGCCAGGCCCGTCGGCATTTCCAGATGGTCAGCAAAGGTGCGCGCCGCGTCGTATCTCCCGTCGCCATTCTCGTCGACCAACACCCGGATGCGCCCCCGCGGAGTCTCGGCGATGCGAAAGGGATAATCGCGCATCTCGACGACCCACAACCTGCCCGCGTCGTCGAAGGCCGCTTCGACGGGGTCCACGACCAGCGGTTCAGCCGCCACGAGATGCGCGGTCCACCCCGGCGCGGTCGCGATTTGCCCGGCCGACTCGGCTGGGGACAGGGGCGCGCTCCGCAGTTCGGATTGCGCCAGCGTGCTCGCGGGAGCAATCCCCCCGAGAATCCACAAGACAAATAAATACACAAAGTAAACGCGACAGGGCCTGGCCGGCGGCGGGCAGTTCGCGAGGGGTGTTCCAGGCATGGTTCACAGCGTCTCCGTGGGAGGGCCAGCTTCATCCGCGTCGGCCGACGATGCATGGCGGGGCCAGCGCAGCAGGAAACGAGTGCCGCGTCCCAGTTCGCTTTCCACCACCACATCGCCACCGTGTTCGCGCAAGGTCTTCTGCGTCACCGGCAAACCCAACCCGGTTCCTTTGGATCCCTTGCTCGATTCGAACGGAGTAAAAATGCGTGGGATTTCGTCGGCGGCGATGCCGGGACCGGTATCTTCGACGACGATCGTGACCGACTCCGTATCGGCCTCGAGGCGCACATCGATCCGCCGTTGCGCGGCGGCATCAGCCGCGTTGATCGAGCCGGTCGCGCCGGCCGGATCGGCGGTCGAGGGTTCGGCGCTTGTCAGCATAGATTGACAGGCGTCCATGGCGTTCAACACGACGTTGAGGATCGCACGGTGCATGGCTTCCGAGTCCACGTCGGCGATGACCGGTGCATCCGGTACTACCATGCTCCACGCAATTCCTGCTTCCTTGGCCCGACCTCCGACCATCTCCGCCACGTCGCGAAGGATTTCGCGTACGTCGTGCGGGACCAGGTGCGGCGTTCGCTCCTTGCTGAACGACAGCATGTCCATCACCAGGTTGGAAATGCGTTCCTGGTTCCGCTGCACGATCCCCCAACCCTTGCGGATCAGGTCCAGATTGCCCTGATGCAAGCCTTCCTCGACCAGGTAGTTTCCGCCGCTGATTCCCTGCAAGATGTTTTTGACATGATGGGAGAGATTGGCAATGGTTTGCCCCATGACCGCCAGGCGTTCGGCTTGCATCATGGCGTGGTAAAACTGGGTGTCCTCGATAGCCAACGCGGCCTGTCCGGCAATGGCCATCAGCAGTTTCAAATGGGCCGGTTCCAGGCGGCTCTTGCCTCGCCGTTCGGCATACACGCCAGCCGACATGGTGGTATCGACGTAGATGGCGCCGACCAACCCGTACCTCCCCAGCATGGGGACGCAAATTGCCTCGTGAATGCCGAGGTTGGCGACCGATTCTGCGTTTTGCCATCGCGTATCGTCCTGGGCGTTGCTCGTCAGCACGCCTTCGCGCGATTGTACGACGTGGTCCAGAATGGTTCGGCTGATCCGGATCGGTCGCTGCGTAGAGCCCGACGGTTGGGACGACTCCGCCGGATCGGCCCGATTGCTCCGCCGTTCCCGGCCGTAAATGGGGCGCAAGCGACCGGTGACGTCGTCCATCATCAGGATATAACCGCGATCGCACTGGATCCAATCGAAGATCAATTCCAGCACTTGACGCAACAGGTCGTTCAGGTCGAGTGTGCGGTGAATCGCCTGGCTGACCTGGTAGACGACCTCCAGCAAGTTGTCATCGCCGCGTCCCACGTGTTCGAGTGCAGCGGTGATGTCTCCCCGATCGAATTGCGACAACCCTGCCCGGGGTTCCATCTTGCTGCGGATCTGCGACAACTCCAGGGCGCTGTCCGAAGCATCCTCCTGAACCGACAGTGCATCGTGCAACTGTTCGGTACTCAGCGGAGTAGGGCCACCGGTAAAGATCATCAACGTCCGGCCGACTTGAATGCGATCTCCCGTGCGGAGTGGATGGCGTTCGATGCGGCGACCGTTGACGAAGGTGCCATTGCTGCTGTTGTTGTCGATGATCTCGTACGCATCCGGACCGACGCGAACGATCCGGGCGTGGCGGCGGGATACTTCGGTATCGTGCAACTGGATCTGATTGGACGCATCGCGCCCGATCGTGGCATTCGATCCACGCACGGCAAAGTGTTGCCCTTTGTCTCTTCCGCGAATGACGTGGAACGAGGCCATCCAGTCGACCTGTGACTTGCGAGGATTCTTGTGGTGGGAGGCGGGGCGGGAGGAAAGTCGTCGCATCGCTGAGGCATCCGAACGGGCGGCTGCCAGGCGCCGGGGTGGCCAGGGCACAGGCCACTGTTGACGCGAGCGATTACAGTTGAGCGATAGCATCGAAGGCCGGTTTCAATTGCCCGTACAACGATTGGTAAATCGGGAACATTTTATCATAGGAACGGGCGGCGGCGCGCTTGGGAGGCATTTTGCGAACGACTTCGATCGTCGCACGGCAGGCTTCCTCGATGTTCTTGAACCGGCCCGCGCCGACCGCCGCCAACAGCGCCACGCCAAAGGCTGGGCCCTGCTCCGCATTGATGGTACAGGCGGCCTGGTTCATCACATCGGCCATGATTTGACGCCACAGGGCGCTCTTGGCACCTCCACCGCTGAGCCGCATTTCGCGGACCGGCACGTCCAAGCTGCGGATGATCTCCAGGCTCTCGCGCAAACTCATGGCCACCCCTTCCATGACCGCCCGGGCCATATGGCCGCGGCCGTGGGCGCCGGTCAGCCCCACGAAGCAGGCCCGCGCATGGGCATCGGCGTGCGGCGTTCGCTCACCGGCCAGATAGGGAAGGAAGAACAGCCCGGCGGCTCCCGGCGGCACTTCACCTGCCTCGGAATTCAATGTTTGATACGGATCGGTACCGCGACGCGATGATAATTCCGGACACAGCCGGTCCACAAACCATTGCATCGATCCGGCCGCCGAGAGGGTTACGCCCATCATGTGCCACTTGCCATGCACCGCATGGCAAAAGGTATGCAGCCGCCCCTGCTCGTCGATTTGCGGTTCGTCGCTGTGGACGAACATCACGCCCGAGGTCCCCAGTGAGGCCATCAGCACGCCACGCCGAACGATGCCGTTGCCCACGGCTCCCGCCGCGCAATCGCCCGCGCCGGCAACCACCTGGCACTGCGGGGTCAAACCGAGCTTGGCGGCCACCTCGGGGCGGAGTGAACCGGTGATCTCCTCCGATTCGTATACAGGGGCGAGCAGGTTGGGGTCCAATTCCAGTTTTTCCAGCAACTCCGCGGACCACCGGCGGTTGCGCACGTCCAACAGGAGCATGCCGCTGGCGTCGCTGGCGTCGGTCGCCAGTTCTCCGGTGAGTCGCCGCCGAATTTCGTCCTTGGGGAGCAGCACTTTGTGCAGCCTCTCGAACCGCTTAGGCTCCTTGTTTCGCAGCCATAAGATTTTCGGCGCGGTGAAGCCGGTCAATGCTGGGTTGGCAACCATGCGAATCAACTCGGACCGCCCGCCAGCTCGCTGGGTGATTTCCTCGCATTCCGCTGCCGTTCGCTGGTCATTCCATAACAGGGCTGGTCGCAACACCTTTCCTGATTTATCAAGAAACACCGAGCCGTGCATTTGACCCGACAGTCCAATGGCTTGTACCTCCGCCGGCCGAACCTTGGCTTTCTTCACGACTGCCCGGATCGTTTTGACGGTAGCATTCCACCAGTCTTCCGGGTCTTGTTCGGTCCACAAGGGCTTGGGCATGTGCACGGGATACGCGGCGGACGATTCGGCCAGGATGTTACCATCCGGGTCGATCAGCAGGCTTTTCGTTCCCGAAGTCCCAATATCGACACCGATCGTATAACCCACTTTTGCGACTCCTGTCCCATGAAAATCGAACCAGTCAGTTTTCAGCTACGTCGCCGCCGGCAGGCCAACGGGTTTGGACCAGGCCCGAGCGTCGTGAATCCCTGCCACTGTGCGGGCCAGCCACCGCGGACCGGTACGAGGCGAAGGACCAACACTATACTTCCTTTTGACTACCAATCCTACCGCTCGGCGCAGTTCGCCATGGTCCTGGGCATGCTGGTTCTATCAGCCGTGGTGGGGGGGTGCTTCAGGACCGATCCGGACGCGGCCGGCGATCCGTCCAACGCTGCCCCCCGCACGACCGATGTTCCATTGCGGATCTGGATCGTCTCACCTCGAGTCGATGCGCCGGCCGTCGAGCGGCAGTGGAAAGCAAACTCCGATCAGCCCATCGAAATCACGGCCTGGGAAGAGGAGCAATTTCTTGCGCAAGCAGATGCAAACGCCGATGTAATCGTCTATCCGGCACGCCTGCTCGGCGAACTGGTCGATCGCGGTTGGGTGGTCAAACTACCCGAAGCGGTAGGCCCGGGGCAAACTACCTCAACGGGCCCCGCGTCGCCTGGCGAAAGTACCCAGCAGATGGCCGCCATGGCGCCGGCCGAACGAGCCCAAGTCACCTACGACGGCCACCTTTACGGAGTGCCGCTGGGTTGCAGCATCCCCGTCGTGATTGCTACTGGTGATTGGGTGGAGCAGATGGCGAACGAGCCAGTCCATTGGGATCAGATACTGCCGCATCTGCCGCCGGGAACCGAGGGCGACGCGCCGGCGGTCGATTCTGCCACGGTCGACGGTCAGGCGCTGGTGGACCGATTTCTTACTCTGGTCGGCGGTTTCACCACGCGCAGTTCCAAATACGGCATCCTGTTCGAAATGCAGACGATGACCAGCCGCTTGCGCGAACCGGAGTGCATTCAAGCGGCGGACGTGTTGCGCCATTTGTTTCGGCAACCCGGCGGCCAGCGGGCCGTGGTCGGTTCGCATACCGAGGCGTGGGAATGGATCCAATCGACGGCCGGCCCCGCCGTGGCGATCGTTTCTCCGACGCAAGTCGATGATAGGTCGATTTCCAACCCCGATTGTCGTGTCTTGCCCGTGGCTGGAAAGGCTGATTTTCCGGCCGGTTGGAACACCGGAGGCGGGTTGGTTGGCGGGTTGGCCGCGGGATGCCGACAAACGGCTCAGTCGACCGAGTTTCTGAGGTGGTTGAGTGATGCGGCAACGCGAACCGCCGTCGCGCCGCTGGTGGGAGGTATCGATCCCATGGCCCCCTTGGCTGGCGTGGACTCGCTGGCATGGCGTGCTCGACGAAGCTTGGATGCGGCCTATGCGACCGATGCCATGCCGCGGGAACCTGCCCTGGCCGGAGCCCATTCGTATCGCAAGGCCTTGGCCGAACAACTCCTGTCGATCCTGCTGGGAGAAAAAACGCCCGAGGAGGGCTTGGAGGC
>RFIQ01000358.1 GCA_003695565.1 Planctomycetota bacterium
ATCCAAGGTCACGGGCAGCAACGCGTCCAACGGCGAGTCGATCAGGCTCAGCATCTTGCCTTGCGGGCCGGGCATGAACACCAGGCCGCTAGCCTGCTGCTCCACCAGTCCCCGCAACAATTCGCATTGGTCCCAGGTCAGTTCGCCCTCCTCGATGCCCACGTCGCCTAGGAACACCACGTCGTACTCGGACAGTTCCTCGAGCCTTTCGGGAAAAGCCGGCAAGTAATCGCGGTTGCCGCCCCCCACCTTGCTCAACCCGGGGTGAAACAGCAAGCAACGCACTTCGACGCCCGGATCACGCGACAAAGCATTGCGCAGGTATCGATATTCCCATCTCGGCAACGACTCCACGACCAGCACCTTCAGTTGCTCTTCGCGGATCGCAATGGGAGCGTCGCGGCGATTGTTGTCAGTGATTCGTTCGTCGGGGTGCGGAGCAACTTCCAGGGTCAACGTAAAATTGCCGACCGATTCGGGGTGCCAAACGATCGCGTCGCTGGTCCGCCCCATCGCAGCGATCTGTACCGGATGTTCCATTTGCGTTCCGTCGGTAGCCATCAACCGGACTACCGCGGCGTGGTCGCGGGGAAGCGAGCTTTCGATGGTAAACGGCAGACGCACGCTCTTGTGCACGATGCCGAAGGCGGGTACGTCAAAGCTGATCAACGCCAGGTCGGGCAATCGGGTCTGGCTACCGACCGGCACGGCGAATACAGGCACTCGATGCATCCGCAAACGCGAGGCTGCTTCGACCGGCGGAAGCCCGGCATTCCAATCGCCGTCGGACAACAGCACGACCGCCCGCAGATTCGCATGCGCTTGGCGGACCGTCTCCAGTGCGCTGTGCAAGTCAGTCTCCGCTCCCTCCTCTATCCCGAACCGCGACACGACGACTTCGTAATCGTCCGCCAACCCCGACCAGCGCTGGGGGTCCAACAGCGGGGCGATGGCTTGCCGTCGAGTGAGGAGAGATTGTCCGTCCGCCGCTTCGGGGGCGGCAACCACATCCTGTGTGTCCATGCTTCGCGTCGCATCGGCCAGAATCACCACTTGGGGGCGTTCCTCAGGCCGAAACTGCTGTATCGTCTCAGGCTGGTTCAGCAATAGAACGGCCAGCAGCACCAAGGCCACTCGGATCGATTCCAATCCCAGTACGGCCGGCCGGTACCGACTGCGCACCCAGGCCATTGCCGCCAACCCGGCGACGGCGGCGATGGCGGTGATCGAGACGATCAGCGTCACCGCTGTCCACTGGAATTCGAACGATGTTTGCGACATCAGCAGCCAACGGAGGGTGGGACCGGGGGGAGGTATAGAAAACGGGGCGATCGGCAGGCGGTATGGCCGGTTTGCCGGACGGAAAAACCGGCGGCGCTCGGTCGCACGAAGTGGAGCCCAGCACCGGGAGCGAACCGGGCCGGATGGGGAGCGTCCGGCCTGCCGGCAGCCCTTCCACTGCGAGCAAAACCAGTATACTCCGCCGACGCGATCGACGCGCAGGGCACGCGGCGGGTCACCACGGCCGAGTTGTAATCACACCCTCTTCGGGGCTGCTGGCCGTGGCATACAGCCGCTTGGGGATACGCCCAGCCAGAAAGGCGTCGCGGCCGGCCTGAGCGGCCCGTTGCATGGCCCGGGCCATCCGCACCGGATCGCGGGCATGGGCGATAGCCGAATTGAGCAGCACGCCGTCGGCACCCAGTTCCAGCGCGACGGCCACGTCGCTGGCCGTTCCCACGCCGGCATCGACGATGATGGGATAATCCGGATCGTCTTCTTTGCAGTACTCCAAAATGATCCGCAAATTGTTGGGGTTCAAGATTCCCTGCCCGCTACCGATGGGGCTGCCAGCCGGCATCACACTGGTCGCGCCGGCCATTTTCAATCGTCGCGCCACGATAGGGTCGTCGCTGGTATAGCACAGGACGTGGAACCCTTCCTTTACCAGGGCCTGACAAGCCTCCAACGTGGCGATCGGATCGGGCAACAGCGTTTTGCTGTCGCCCAGGACTTCCAGTTTGACCCAGTCGGCGCCTGGGTTTCCCAGTGCACGGAGGATCTCGCGTCCCAACCGGGCCACGCGGATCGCATCGGCGGCCTGGTAGCAACCGGCTGTGTTCGGCAATAACAAATACTTGGACGGATCGATGTAATCCAAGATGTTTTGACCGACGCGATCGTACATGCGTTCCCGCCGAACCGCCACGGTGACTACTTCGGCGCCGGAGGCTGCCAACGAGTCGCGCATCAATTCCAACGTATCGTACTTGCCGGTGCCGACGATCAGGCGGCTGGTCAGTTCATGGTTGCCGATGCGCAGCGGCCGATCCTCGGTTTCCGCGACCGCGCGATCGCCACCAGTGGGCTGGGTTGTCGCCATGGTAAATACCGCTTATCCCCCTCCGACTAAGGTCACCACTTCGATGGTATCCCCAGGCTGGAGGCGATGAGTTTCCAATGATTCACGAGGAACGACCTCCCCGTTGACTTCCACGGCAATCACTTCCACCCGTACGCCGCGATCGCGCAGCAGATCGATCAGAGCGCCGCCGGACGTTTCGACCGGAGCGCCGTTGAGCTGCACGGTAAACGAAGGCGAGGGGGCCCCGCGGCCACCAAAGTCGCTGGAGGGATTACTCATCGAAGGCTGCATCGAATGCTCGGTCACTGGGGCTGAAATCCATCTTTCGCACGAACTCGCAGGCCTCCCGAGCTCCGAACTCGCGATTCATCCCGCTGTCCTCCCACTCGACGCTCAAGGGGCCTTGGTAGTTGACATGATTGAGGGCGCGGATGATCTCTTCAAAGTTCACACCGCCCCGGCCCGGACTGCGAAAATCCCAACCGCGGCGCGGGTCGCCAAAGTTCAAATGGCTGGACAGAATGCCGCTGCGGCCATTGAGCGTTTGAATGGCATCCTTGATGTGCACGTGGTAGATGCGATCCGGAAACGCCCGTATGAATTCTACCGGATCGACGCCTTGCCAGATCAAGTGACTGGGATCGAAATTGAACCCGAACTCTTCGCGGTGGCCCAAGGCTTCCAACGCACGCTCGGCCGTGTAGATGTCGAAGGCGATTTCCGTCGGATGCACTTCCAACGCAAATTTGACTCCACATTCACCGAACACATCCAGAATCGGATTGAAACGATCGGCCAGCAACTGAAACCCCTCTTCGATCATGCTTTCCGGCGTGGGAGGAAAGGAGTACAGCAGATGCCAAATGCTCGAACCAGTGAATCCATTGACGACCTCCACACCGAACCGCTGCGCCGCACGCGCCGTTTGCTTCAGCTCTTCGGCCGCCCTCTGATTGACCCCCTGTGGATCGCCATCCCCCCACACGTAGTCGGGCAAAATCGATTTGTGCCGCGCATCGATGTTGTCCAACACGGCCTGTCCGACCAAATGGGCGCTGATGGCGTGGCATTGCAAACCCAACGAGTCCAGAAATTCGCGCTTCTTCGCGCAGTAATCGTCCTCGGACATCGCCCGATCGACTTCAAAATGATCCCCCCAACACGCCAGCTCGATCCCGTCGTACCCAAATTCCTTGGTCAATCTGGCCATTTGTTCCAAGGGGAGATCTGCCCACTGTCCAGTGAACAAGGTTACGGGGCGCGCCATGTCGTATTCTCCTGTCAAACTCGGGATGCGAATGGGATCTAGGGAGCGAATCAGAGCCCGAGCGGAGCTCCGATCCGTTTGAGGTTGTCGTGTCAATCGTTTCGCGAAAACAAGCCTACCCACTGACCCGGCAAATGGGTAGTAGGGGCCCGTCCCTGGCAAAGCCATCTTGGCCGAGCAGCCGTCGCTGGCGAAAAACCGCCTGGGCAAAACGCCGTGCCTCACCCTTTTGCGCCGCACGTCCGATAAGTCTGCAAGTCTGACTGGATAATTTGAGTCGAGTTTGACGATATCTGGCAGTGTCTCCTTTTTGCCCTGGGACGGGGAAATGCCGAGGGCTGCTGGTCCAATCGAGCCAACCGATGCATCTGAACCAACTGTTGCTAACCATGGCCGCGCCTGTGGCTGCCCGCTCGGTCAGCCTGGCTGCACGGGGCCTCAGTGACGTCGGCAGTTCGTTCGTGCAGTTCCTGCACCGGGCATCTCAATCTCCGCCGGACGCTGCCGAGTCGGTCGAGACCCGCTTCGAAATGATGGCAAAACGGATTCAATCGGCCGTGGCGGATGAGGGAATCGGACTGCCGTTTCGCCTGCGGATCGAAGCGAGTTCCGACGCACCGCCGGAGGTGACCGTCGGGGGGCCAGCCGCCGAACAGGTCGCCCAGTGGCTGCAGCAGCGCCCCGAAGTGGTCGATGAACTAACGGCGGTGGCTCAGGAGCTTGCCAGCGCATTCGCGACTCCCGACCGACTGAGCCCGAGCCGGGTTGTGGCCGAGATCTCTGATCGTGCGTCG
>RFIQ01000359.1 GCA_003695565.1 Planctomycetota bacterium
ACCGTCGGCAACGTATTGCTCAACTTGGACGAAGTCCTAATGAAACGGTAGAAAACGACCGCATGACACACTGCGAGTGGAAACGATGCACCCTATTTACGAATACATGCAACTGAAGACGCGGCGGTATTTCCTGCGGGACGCTGCCTGTGGGCTGGGGGCTCTGGCGTTGGGCACCCTGGCGGGCACGCCGATCGGCCAGGGGGGCGAACCCAGCAGCGCGGCACCGCTTGGCCCGCACTTCACGCCGCGAGCCAAACGCGTCATCTACCTGCACATGACCGGTTCACCACCGAACCTGGACCTGTTCGATTACAAACCAGTGCTCAACGATCGTCACGGGGAGGATTGCCCATCCTCCTTTCTGGCGGGCCGCGAATTCGCCTTTACCAGCGGCGTACCGACCCTGCTGGGATCGCCCCAGAAGTTTCGCCGCGTGGGACGTTGCGGGACTTGGATGTCGGAAGCCATTGGGCACTTGCACTCGGTTGCGGACGACATGTGCCGTATCCATTCGATGTATTCCGATCAATTCAATCACGCGCCCGCCGAATTGTTGATCTACACCGGATCCCCGCGGGCGGGGCGGCCCTCCATGGGATCGTGGGTCACCTACGGTCTGGGTTCGGAAAACGAGGATCTGCCGGCCTTCGTCGTGCTGATCTCCAGCGGCGTGCAGCCCAACGGCGGCAAGAGCTCGTTCGGTGCCGGCTTCCTGCCCAGCGTGTACCAAGGGGTGCAATGCCGGTCGAAGGGGGATCCCGTCCTGTTCACCTCGAATCCACCCGGCATGGATCGCCACCTGCGACGAGCCACGCTCGATGCACTGAACAAACTCAATCAGGTGCAAGTCGAGGCCATGGGGCACCCCGAGACGCAAACGCGGATCGCGCAGTTCGAACTGGCATTTCGGATGCAAACCAGTGTTCCCGAAGTGATGGATATCTCGCAGGAACCCCAATCGGTCCTGGACGCTTATGGGGCCGAACCGGGAGCCAGCAGCCTGGCCAACAATTGCCTGCTGGCGCGTCGCCTGGTCGAATCGGGCGTACGCTTTGTGCAACTATTTGACTGGGGGTGGGATTTCCACGGCACACGGCCGGATTCGGGAATTGGCGACGGCCTGGTCAAGAAGTGCGCCACGATGGATCGACCGGTGGCGGCGCTGATCGAGGACTTGCGGGCCCGAGGATTGCTGGACGATACCCTGATCGTGTGGGGTGGCGAGTTCGGACGGACGCCGTTCCGCGAGGGTCGGACGGCCAAGAGCCAGATCCTGGGCCGCGACCACTATCCCGATTGCTTCACCATGTGGATGGCTGGCGGCGGAGTCAAACCGGGCTTCGATTACGGACAAACGGATGAGTTGGGGTTTCAAGTCACCGAGCAACCGGTGCACGTCCACGATTTGCAAGCGACCATCTTGCACTTGCTGGGGTTCGACCATACGCGACTGACCTTCCGCTTTCAGGGCCGCGATTACCGCTTGACCGATGTCCACGGGCAGGTGGTGCACGACCTGCTGGCCTGACCGGGCGCGATCTCGGGCGCCGCGTCGGTCGGGGCTGCATTGGCAGGCGCTCGATCACTTGCTGGGTAATTCGATGACTCCCTGCCATCCCGGCGGCGGGGTCCTCCGGTGCTGAGCGATGAATACGGTCAGAAAGTCCTTGACCTGGTCGTCCGCCGGAACCTGGTGCAACAACCGGAACGCCTCGTTCCAGCGTCCCTCCAGGAAATGATCCAGAGCCTCTTCGTAGGCGGCGACATGCTCGTCTGCCAGGATGCTGTCGGGTCCGGCCGGCGGCAACAATTCGCTGACCACCAAGGGAGTGCTCATGCCGTAGGGCAGCACTTTGGCCACGCGACGAACGCGCAGAACCTCTGGAGAAACATGTTGCCGCACCCACTCGGCAGTAGGTTCATCGACCAGGATCGACGCCTGCAACTGCTTGGTCATGCCCTCCAGCCGCGATGCCAGGTTCACTACGGGCCCGAATACGGTGACCTTGACCTGATCCTGCGTCCCGATCCGTCCGGCAACGGCCGTCCCGGTAGCAACGCCGATCCCGGCCCGAAATCCCGACAGGGGATGGTCAGGTTGAGCCGAAATGCGTTCGAACTGTTGGCGAATCCCCAAGGCGGCCTGACATGCTTGCGCGATCGGTGCGCCAGTCGGCAACGGCCACCCCCAAAATCCCATCGCTGCATCGCCGTGAAAATCGCCGACGACCCCGCCACATGCCAAAATGTGATGCGTCATCACGCCCAGGGCATCGCTGACGCGCTGCAGCAGCTCCAGCAGGCGTTCGGCATTATCCTCGCTGCGTTGGGAGAATCCACGCAAATCGCAGAACAGCACCGACACTTCCGTCTCCCGCGGGGCCAGTACCTGTTCCGGGTCGCGTCCGGCCAGCGCTTGCATCACGACCGGGGAGAAGAAATTTCGCAAGCTGTCTTGGCGGCGTTGCAACACCCGGACCTGCCGCAGCGCGCCGAGCGTCGTGGCGGTCAACTCGGTGAATTTGAGATCGTCCTGCAGTGCCTCGACGTCGCCTCCGGTGGACACCGTCGCGGACGGCTGGCCACTGAATTGCCCGGCTACGTAAATCGCCCATCCGGGGCACGCATCGGCCAGCACAGGAGTGCAAAAAGCCCAGTCCACATTTGCCATCTGGGTGAAATTGTCGCTCGCCTGGGGGTTTCGATTCCACACATGCAGCACGCTCTCACCCGACATGGTACCAGCCCGCACCAGATTGACGCTGGGCATATACGCTCGGGACGATCCGAACCTAGCCGCACTGTGCAATACGCGCACACCTACTGAGGAAGCCGCCTCTCCCCCCTCGCGCGTCATCGAACCACCGGTCGGCGCTTCGCCGGTCGGCGGGGTCGCAGAATCGGTATGCCCCGCGTCGTCCAGTTGAACGATGGCAACGTACATCGCATCGGGCACCCCCTGCAGGACCAGCCGGGCGATTCCCTGGCACAACTCCTGGTCATCGGCCGCACCGGCAATCACGTCCGGCAACTTGCTCAACACCTCGATCCGCTTGCCCGCATCTTTGAACTTATTGTTGCGCAACAACTGCGCGGAAAAGGTTTGTTCGGTGAGCAGGGCTGGAGACGGCGTTCCGAGGGCCGGTTGCTCGGCCTGCACCAGCGCGAAGGTCGTTTGCCCTATCACGAAATGCTCGCCGATCCGCGCGGAAAACTCATCCCGCCGTTGTCCTCGGAAAAAGATAGCGTTGCGAGACTCCGGAATTCGTTGAACCTCCAACCGCTCTCCCGTCCAACGCAGTCTAGCATGCCGCCGTGAAATCCGGTCATCCCAGGGGACATCCCAGGGTGCGCTCAAGCGGCCCAGGACGAACGTCTCTCCCTCCGGCAACGCCTTCCGCCAACGATTCTCCGGCCTCGGTCCTTGGGCGACTAATTCCGTCATGCTTCCGGCTCGCACTCCCTCTCAGGCAATGAATTCAGGCGTTTTCTTTCCGTTCCCATCGCGGTACAGTGTACGGCACAGCGGCCGGTGCTGACGAGAGCGGTTGGACCGTTCCGATCCCTGGCAGCACATCCGGTACCTGACGGCGATCCAAAAAACCAAGACTCGACATAGCAACAGGTTTCGCGTTGGTCCGTCCAGCTCCGATATTTGCAAAACAATGAACGAAGAGACATCCGCCGCGGACCCCATGGACCCCGCAGCCATCATGCGTGCGGTCGACGACCAGGTCGCACACGTTTGGATGGTCCGCACATTCCTGAAACACAGCGACGAAGCAGCCGAAGACGACGAATTGGCCTCCGTCCATCGCGACCTGTACGACTTCATGCTGGCGCTGGGCCCCTCGTTGGATGCTGGGGACGCCAGCACCTATCTGAAACTGGCCCGCAAAAAGCTGGGAAAACTACGACGAGCCACGGAGTTGTTCCTGGAAATTCAACCGGAGATTTCCGAACACATGAATTTTCGCATGGCGGCACAATCCCTTCGGTTGGCAGTGCAACGGATCAGCTCGCTGCTGGAGCCCCCGGCAAGCGGACGATGATGCGTCCATCGGCCTTTCCCTGCAACATTCGGTCTACGTAGGTGGGGACTTGTTCCAATCCGATCTCTGTCACCCAAAAGTCGGCCAGGTCGCGGGGCTTCCATTCTCCGGCCAGCAACTGCCAGATCTTCACGCGGCGCGCGTAGGGACAGTCGGCCGAAGCCACGCCGCAGAGACTGACGCCGCGCAGCAGGAACGGGTAGACGGTCATATGGAGCTCGGCACCCGCCACCAATCCGCAAGCAGCCACAGCTCCGCCATACTTGGTCGATCGCAGCAGAGTCATCAGGGGACGCCCGCCCACGCAATCGACGCCACCAGCCCAGCGCGCCGACAGCATCGGTCGATCGCTGGCATCGGCCACGGCCTCGCGGTCCAGAATCTCCACGGCGCCGGCCGACCGCAGTCGGTCTGCCAAATGTGCTTTGCCCGTGACCGCAGCGACCTCGTAACCCAATTGCGCCAGGATGCGTACCGACAAACTTCCCACTCCCCCGGTCGCTCCGGTGACGACCAACCGCCCGTCCCCCGGAGTTACCTCGTTGCGTTGCAGGGCCAACACGCACTGCGCTGCGGTAAACCCGGCCGTCCCCAATATCATGGCTTCCCGCAGATCGAGCCCCGAAGGCAGGGGAACGATCCAGTCGGCGGGGACGGAGATCAACTCCGCCCACGCCCCCCAGCGCCCTTGCCCCAAGTCGTATCCGGTCACGATGACCTGATCGCCCGGCCGGTATCGCGCATCCTGGCTGCGTTCGACGATACCCGCCGCGTCAATCCCTGGAACGTGCGGCAACCGCTTGACGATCCCCGGGTGCCCTTGGGTGGCCAATGCGTCTTTGTAGTTGATGGACGAGTAGGCCACGCGAATCACCACATCCCCCGGTGGTAATTGCTCGGACGGAATCTCCTGCAACTGCATCCGCGTGCGATCGCCTTCCGACGTAACCACCAGCCCTTGAATCCGAGGTGGGAGCGCATCCATCGATAGTCCCTTGCATGGTGAAAATTCGAGAAACACTGCCTTTCCGCCGGCGCCGTCGCCACCGGCCGGAAGGGAACCGCGTTGCGCAGCGGCGGTACGGGCCGCGCCGCCCGCGTTCCACCACCGCTCTTCGCGGACGCCCCGTTGCCCCCGCGCGCTGTGCGGATTGAACTCATTGTGCGGCAAATGCAGACCACATCCAGCCGACTGCCGCAGCATTTCTTCCGATTCGCCCCCTCGGCGGCTGCCCGGCGTCCTAGATTTCCTTGCGCCCCGGAATTTGCCTGCAGCAGGGACTTCACGCCACGCCGATGAGCAGCACCCTCAGTGCGAGAAACGACGACTCAGCCTCCTCCACCCCCGCGCCGGCCTCGCCAGGGGGGACCGCCCAACGTCTGCCGCCGGTAACGGCCGAGGAAGATTTTGATCCAGCGCTCCTCGAATTGCCTCCTCCCCCATGGCTGCGCATG
>RFIQ01000360.1 GCA_003695565.1 Planctomycetota bacterium
ATCCAAGGCCGCGCAATCAGGCTGACGGCCGCCCCCGACCCCATCACCCAGCCGACCTGAGTCAGATTCCCTCCCAGAAACTCCACCCATCGGGCGTAGTGGGCCATCAGGCTGTGGGCAATGACAAAGCAGGTCTGGCAAAGTAGCGTCAACAGGAAATTGCCATCATACAGCCGCTCCGTCGAGAGCGGCCGAGATGCCATTTGCAGTGCATGGACGGAGCGAAGTTGCTTCAGCACGTTGTCGAATCCCGAGTGATACCAGTGACGCTCGCGTTGGAACCGTCATCTGCAAGAGTTTCCCATGACTTCCTAAGTTACCGTCGCTGGTCAGGCCTTCACAGGCCAAACGCCGGGCTGCGCGGCATGTTGACGACGCTGAGACGGACCGCATACCGGGACGAAAGCAGGCAAAACCAGCGCCGCGCCAAATGCTCCGTGGCGTCCCTTAGACGGCCAATAACCCCGATCCCGCCGTCCAGTATCGACAACTCGCGGCGTGTTGAGGTTCACCTGCGATCGCAACATGCGGGCTTATGCGCATTTGGCTCGGTTGCGCTTCACTGCCGCTACCACACCGCCGCAGCGCTCGGCGGCAAGAAGAAGTTGGCCGTTCACACCTGCCGCGTTGTCTTTGCCGATTATTCAGTCGCCGCTGCGATGAATCGTGTATCAAAGACGCTGTCGACGGCGACTTTTTGCGGGTCGACCAGTTTCAGTTCGGCAAACTGGTCGATCAGAGTTTGCCAGCGCTGGCGGGTCATACGCCCGAACTGCTCGCGTGGCATGCCTTCCGGCAAGCACAAATTGCGCAGCTCGCGTGCTCCAAACGTCAGTGCGTCCAGGGTCATGCCCTGTTCATTGAGTTTCAGGATGTGCAGGTTTGTCGCTTGGGGATCGTCCAGGTAAGCCAACCACCCCCGGCGGCAGGCGTCGACCATGGCCTGGACCAATTCCGGTTGCGAAGCGATCATCCGCTCGGTGGTGATCAAACAGGAAGCGTAGGGATTGAACCCCAATTCAGCGACTTTCAGGACCCGAACGTGCGCGCCGGCTTGCTGAGCCAGGAACGGCTCGCTGAACGTGTAACCCTGCATTGCCGACCGGGGATCGGCGACAAACCTGGCGACACCGGAATAGGGAACCACTTGGACGCCGTCGAGCAAACCTCGGGCTTGCAAGAACAGCAAGTAGGGCCGCCCCGCGCCAGCTTGCAGCGTCAGCCCCCTGAGTTCCTGCAACGATTCCACACCGGACTCTTCGTGCACCAAAATGCACCTGGGCGATTCCTGCATGGCCGCCAGCAGTGCCACTACCGGAGCACCCTGCTGCCGATAGAGCAGCACATCGTCGGCGTTGGCCACGGCAAATTCGATACGTCCCGTCACGAGCTCTTGCGCTACTGGTGCAGCCGGCCCGCCCGGCCGGATTTCCAGCTCCAAACCACGTTCACGGCAGAAACCCAACAACTCTGCTGCATAAAACCCGCCGTGTTCCGCCTCCGGGAACCAATTCAGCATCATGGTGGTTGGTCGAGCCGCGTCCCGCCCAGCACTCTGTCCGCTTTCCCGTTGCGCCGGATCGCCACCACACCCGCTTGATGCAAGCAGCATTGCGACCATGATCAGCATTGGGCTGCGTGCAACGGTTCGCTGTGATTCTGCAACCGCCAGTCGCTCCAGACTCCCCCCGGAACGACTCGAATACCACACATTCATAGGACCGCGACCTTAACAGGCATATACATCAAACCGAACTGTTCTTTTCCCTGCACCACTTAGCAGATCACCCCTGCGCTTCGAAATCGGCCGAGTCTGTCCAGCGATGCAACAGCCTGGTCGAAACCAGGTTGACGATGCTCAGCACTGCCATCCCCAGAAAAGTGCTGGCTCCGATCGCAGCGATGACCGCATCGGTCCGAACCATCCGCTGCCACGCGTTGATGATGGTTCCCAAGCCCGCGAAGCGGCTGATCACGTCCCCGACGAACAACTCTCCCACAATGGCGCCGATGACCGCCAGTCCAGCACTGACACGCAGTCCCAGGACCAGATAGCGCACCGCGTTCGGAATGCGGAGCTTGATCAGAATCTGCCAACGACTGGCTCCATGGATCCGGAACAGATCGACCAGTAGCGGATCGACTGAAATTAAACCAGTCGTTGCATTAGAAACGACGGGGAACAGGCTGACAATGGCCGAGACCAACACGACCGTGTGAAACCGATAACCGAACCAGGTGATCAGCAATGGAGCGATGGCAACTACCGGAACGGTTTGCAGGAAGACGATGTAGGGGATAAAGGCGGAGCGCAGCCATCGCGATTGCGCAAAGACCACTGCCAGGATCGATCCTGAGGCCAGACTCAGGCACAGCCCCAACATGGAGGCTGCAAACGTTGCGGTCACCGCCCGGCATAACACCAGGCGTTCCTGCCACAGCGCCATCGCCACTTGGGTCGGTGGCGGAAGCAGGATGGGAGGCAGCCCAGTCACGACCACGAACAATTGCCATACCAGCAAGAATAGGATGAGGCCACAGGTGGCCGGAAGCCACTGGAATTGCATGGCTACGCCGCCTCCTGGGCCGCGGCCCACAATGCGGAACTGACTTGCCGATAAACATCGGCAAACTCGGAACTTCCACGTTGCGCCCGCTCCCGCGGCCAAGGTAGAGGATTGTCCAACTCAGCCCGAATGCGGCCGCGGGATAGTACGACGATGCGATGGCTGAGATAAATGGCCTCAGCGATGTTGTGGGTTACAAACAGAATCGTTCGTGGCTGCTGCATCCACAATTCGACCACCAATTCGTTCAAGAGCGTTCGCAGCATGTCGTCCACTGCGGCGAACGGTTCATCCAACAGCAGGACGTCCGGATCCACAACCAATGCACGCGCCAGACTGGCCCGCATCCGCATTCCCCCTGACAACTGCCGCGGAAATTTGTGCCAACTGGCTGCTGCTAAGTGCACGGACCGCAGCGCATCGGCCGCCCCACTCTCGCGCTGCTGCCGCCACGGTTCGCCCTGCAACTCCAGGGGAAGCTGCACATTTTCGATCACATTTCTCCATGGCAACAGAGCCGGTTCCTGGAATACATATCCCAGTCCAGTTGGTTCGGCGGGCGGGCAGGTGGAAAGGGACCGTTCCGCGGCCGATGCCTGGCCGTCTCTCGACGCGCCGGTCAGCGCGAACTCGATGGTTCCGCCAACGGGCGCGAGCAAACCGGCAATACTGCGCAACAAAGTGCTCTTGCCACAACCCGACGGTCCAACAATGGCGACGATCTCGCCGCCCGGAACAGCCAAGTCCAATTCGTCCAGCACCGGCGGGTGCCCGTCGAAGCGGACCGTGAGGCCGCGCACAGTGATGGCAGGTGGCCGCTTATCTACTCCCATCTACTGCTCTCCAACCGGAGCGGTTGACCCCGCCTCAATGCGCCGCAGCTTCACTTCGGATTGACCATCCAACAAGGCCTCCAGTCGCGCTGCATCAGCGACGAAATCCAGCAACGCAGCCACCTGCCGCGCCTGCTGATCCACCTGTTTCTGAGCCTGCCGAACCACTTCGCGCGAAACGCCTCCCCCGGATTTCGCCAACTGATCCCAATGTCGATCTGCCACATACAATTGTTGCTGCAAGAAATGCAACCGGCTTCGGGCGGCTTCCAGAAACGGCGCCGCCATGGGTAATCGCAGTACCGACATCTGCGGGGCGGTAGCAAAAATCTGGAACTGCAACTTGTCGCCGCGAGTGCCCAGGGCGCGGACCTGCACCACCACCACTGCCGAGGTGTCTTGATCATCGGCCGGCCGAATCGTCCACCCACCCGGGCGTTTCCGATCGACTTGGATCGGTTCGGGCGGCGTTACGATCAACCCTTCCGGCACCATCATCTGCAACTCCCACGTGGTTTGTCGGGTTTGCGGGGTTGCCATGACGGGCGACTTGTAGCGGTGGACGGTTGTGCCCAAGTCCAACACCACGTTCTGCCACCCATCGTGTTGATCCGGCAAAGCCACCTCGACTCCCTCGCCGCGGAATTGTTCAGCCATTTTTTCCACTTCTGCGACG
>RFIQ01000028.1 GCA_003695565.1 Planctomycetota bacterium
ACGTTCAGGCAGGATGCCTATCCGACGGTGTAGATTGGGATGCGGAGTGGCCCGGCAGTCCCTGCCGGATCCCCGCTCGGGCCCTCCCCGCTCGCATTACTCGCGACCCTCCCGGGGAGGAGGGTGGGGATGGGGAACTGCCCAGGAGTTGGTTGGCTGACTACAATATCGCCCGGAAGTCGGTTGGCTGACTGCAATCCAGTTCAGAAGTTGGCTGGCGGACTGCAATCCAGTCCGGGAGTTGGCTGGCTGACTGCACTATCGCCTAGGGGGCGGTTGGCTAACTGCAACAACGCCCTGGAAATGGCTGACTACAATATCGGGCAGGGTTGACCTGCCCCACAACCAGACCTGCCGAAGAACATCAACACGGGGACGAAGGCCATGCAACTGAGAATACTGGTATGGGCTGCAATTGCGCTGGGTATGACCAGCCTCCAAGTCCACGGTGAGAAACCCGCAGCAGAGCCGTTCGGTAAGACCAAGGATGGTGCGCCGGTGGAACTGTATACGTTGACGAACGAGATGGGGATGGTGGCCAAAGTGATGACCCGCGGGGCCACTCTGGTGCAATTGCATGTTCCCGATCGGCAGGGACGAATGGCCGATGTGATTTTAGGGTTCGACGATGTCAGCGGTTACGAGAGCGAGGCCAACCAGTACTTCGGCTGCACGGTGGGGCGGGTTTGCAATCGGATCGCCAAGGGGCGGTTCACGCTCAACGGCCAGGAATATGTGCTGGCGGTCAACAACGGCCCCAACCATCTCCATGGGGGCGTGGAACGCAGCCTGGACAAGGTTGTCTGGGAGGCGCGAGCTTACGAGAACGATCAGGGGCAGGGTGTGACGTTTTCCTACACCAGCCCGGATGGAGAAGAGGGGTATCCCGGCAATCTAACGGTCAAAGCGACCTATTTCCTTCCCCGCGACAAGAACAACCTGGTGCTCCGGTACTCAGCCACGACGGACAAGGCCACGCCGGTGAATCTGACCAATCACGCCTACTTCAATCTGGCTGGTCATGGCAGTCCATCGGTTCTGGAACATCGCTTGCGGATCAACGCCGATCGGTACACTCCGGTCGATGACACGCTCATACCGACAGGCGAAATCGCATCGGTGGAAGGTACGCCGCTCGATTTCCGGCAAGCCCGCCGCATTGGGGCTCGCATCAAACAATTGATCGACACGCCGACTCTCGGTTACGATCATAACTACGTTTTGAACGACCCAGAGCCCGATCAACGGATGCGACTGGCCGCCGTGTTGACCGACATGGAATCCGGCCGCCAATTGCGGATCATGACGACCGAGCCCGGCGTGCAATTCTACTCGGGCAATTTTTTGCACGGCCAGGTCGGTAAGGGGGGCAAGGTCTACGCTCATCAAAGCGCGTGCTGCCTGGAGACTCAGCATTTTCCGGACTCGGTCAATCACCCGAATTTCCCGAGCATCATATTGAACCCCGGCCAGGAGTATCGTTCGCAAACGATGTGGTTTTTCCGCACGGTGCCGCCGGCCGGCCAGGAAAAGAACGAATGATGTTCCATACGACCGTATCGGGGAACGCGGCCGGCCTATTGTTCCCCTTCGGCTGTTCAAGGAATCGTGTCCGCGCAAGGAGGTGATAAGGGATGATGGTGCCTGACCCGTCTGAGAATGATCAAACGGCAGTTCCCTTGGAGATTGATGTCCACCGGGTGGCGGAGTTGCTGGCCGCGGGCGGGATCGTGCTGGTGGATTGCCGCGAGCCAGACGAATTCGAGATTGCTCGAATCGCCGGCGCCGTACTGCTGCCGATGAGCCAGTGGGAGTCGTGCGCGGGGCAGCTCGAGCAATTCCGAGGGCAACATCTGGTCGTCCACTGCCATCATGGGATGCGCAGTTTGCGTGTGGCGCGGTGGTTGCGCGAACACGGCTTCGGCACCGCTCAGAGCATGGCTGGGGGAATCGATGCGTGGAGCCAGTGCATCGATCCGGCCGTGCCGCAATACTGAGCCGCGGTGGGAAGGCCGGTGGCAGCGCCACGTATCGTTACCTCGGGATGGGATCATCGCCCCAGGCATCTATCCATCCGGCGGTCGGTCCATCCGATGGCGCAGCTCAGGGCGTCTTGTATTCTCCTGCGGTGGACGGGACAATGAACGCCAGGCAAGAGATCGTCAAGACGTTTGGTCAGTTCGAGAGACAAATCCCATGATCGTTGGAATACGGAACCTGTGTTTAGTGGTGTGCTGGTGCGCGATCTGCAGCAGCGGTGGGACAGTGTTGGCTCAGGGTTTCGAGCTGGAAGTGCCGTTGGGTTTGAAGCCACCGAAGATTCCTGCCGACAACCCGTTGACTGCGGAGAAGGTGGCATTGGGGCGGCAGTTGTATTTCGATCCGCGGCTTTCCGCGGACAATACGATTTCGTGCGCAAGCTGCCACGATCCCAAGCTCGGCTGGTCCAACGGCGAAGCCACTGCTGCCGGGGTGGGTGGTCAGCGCGGCAATCGTAGTGGACCCACCATCATCAACTCGGCCTACAACCGGTTCCAGTTTTGGGACGGCCGCGCCGGATCGCTCGAGGAACAGGCCTTGGGGCCGATCGCCAATCCGATCGAGATGGCGTTGCCCATCGAACAAGCCGTCCAGAAGATTGCTGCCATCGAAGGTTATGCTCAACAATTTGAGAAGGTTTTCGGCGAGCCGGTTAGCGCGGAAAATATCGCCAAGGCCATCGCGTCCTTCGAACGCACGGTCTTGTCGGGAGACGCTCCCTACGATCGCTTCAAGGCGGGGGATCAGTCCGCACTTTCCGAGCAAGCTCAATTGGGCAGAAAACTGTTTTTCGGAAAAGCCAACTGTTCGGCCTGTCACAACGGCCCCAATTTCACCGACAACGGTTTTCATAATCTCGGTGTCGGATTCGACAAGGAGAATCCCGACATTGGCCGGGAAGCCATTAGTGGTCTGAAAGGGGATCGCGGGGCCTTCAAGACAGCCACGTTAAGGGAGATTGCCAAGACGGCTCCCTACATGCACGATGGGTCGTTGGCCACGCTAGAGGATGTGGTCGAGTACTACAACAAAGGCGGAACCCCCAACCCGTTCTTGGACGAGGAGATCTTCGAGCTGGGATTGACCGAGGAGGAAAAAGCGGCGTTGGTGACCTTCCTGACCGAAGGGCTAAGCAGCTCGAAGTATCCTGATGCTGAACCGCCCGAACTGCCCGAGTAGTCGCTCGGCTTGCTGAGGCAAACAGACCATTTGCCGACGAATTTGAGAATCAGTTGATGATTGAACGCAGTGCTATTTAAGGAGGCATGAACAGTGAGAGTGTTGCAGCTTTGGTGCATCATTGCATTGGCGGCTACGGTGAGCTTCGCGCGTGCTCAGGACGGAGCGGACAAACCCGAGTCGGCTAAGGAAAAACCAGCAGCCGCGGAGGCCAAGCAGGAACAGCCGGCCGCCGAGGCCAAGCAGGAAAAGCCGGCGGAAGAGAAACCTGCTGAGAAGGCTGAGGAAAAGCCGGCGGAGAAAGCCCAAGAAGGAAAGAAAGCGGAAGAAAAGCCGCAGGCGGAACAGCCTGCCAAGCAAGAGAAAGAACAAGCACCTGCCGAGGAAAAAGCTGAGGAGCGACCGCCGTTGGGACATGATGCCCTGCCGGGAACGGTGGCCACGGTTGTCTTGGAGGGGTTGAACAACCCTTGCGGCATCGCCATCCAGCCCGAGACCGGTACTATCTTCATCTCGGACTCGGGGAATCACCAGGTGGTCCGCGTCGTTGACGGCAAGGCGGAACCGGTCATCACCGATTTTCCCGGCGATGTTTATGGCAAGGGCCCCGTGGTCAACATCGGACCGTTGGGGTTGTTGTTCTTGGATCAGGATACCCTGGTCGTTGGCGGTGGTGGGTTGCCCGACGGCGAAGAGCTGTTGCGGGTTTACAATTTGCCCAAGGACGGCAAACCCATCAAGGCCGATGCCATGGTGGCATCGTTCTCCCTGGCGGCTACCGACGAGATCAAGGGAGAAGGCAACTTCTACGCGCTGGCGGCTACCGATGACGCCATCTTCGTGACCTGCAATGGCGACGACACCAAGGGGTGGGTGTCGCGTGCGACCCGGGAGGGCGACAAAGTCACCGGGTTCGAACGATGGTTGGCCACGAAGGAAGCCACGGAAGTCGATGCCCCGGTCGGAGCGACGATCAGTCCCCAAGGTTATCTGGTCATCGGTCAGATGGGCGAAATCAACGTGCCCGGCGACAGCTTGATCACATTCTACGACGCTAAAGACGGCAAAATGCTGTTGAACCTGCAGTCGGGATTGCACGATATCTGTGCCGTAGCGTATAGCAAACGCGGCCAGATGTATGTGCTCGATTACGCTTGGGCCGATGCCAAGCAGGGTGGTTTGTTCCAGGTGCTCAAGGACACCGAGAGCGAAACTGGCATGCGAACCAAACGCATCCTGTCGCTCGACAAGCCCACCGCGATGGTCTTCGATGCCGACGGAGCACTGTATGTGACGATCATCGGCGAGTTGGCCGAGGATGGCAACAGCAAGGGGCAGTTGATCAAGATCGACCGCGAATCTGGGTTGTAGGAATCTTGCTCCCCGCTGGGCCCGCAGCCAAGCGCGTTTGCTATGAATGCACGCGGTTAGGCCTGGCAGTGAACACAAGGCCAGTCGTCGGAATTTGGCGGCTGGTCTTTTTGCTGCGCACAGACGAGTCAATTCTTCAACTCTTGGACGATGGCATTAACGGGCCGAATCATGTCAGGAAGACCCGAGGCGGAAATGCGGCCGAAGACGAAATTCGGCACCTTCGGCGGCGTGTTCACTCCCTGCACGCTGACCATTCTGGGCGTGATCATGTTCCTGCGCTTTGGCCAGGTGGTTGGTCAATGCGGGGTGTGGTACGCGTTGCTGATCGTGGCGGCCGCCAAGATGATCACCACGCTGACGTCGTTCTCGCTCGCCAGTATCGCTACCAATACCCGATTGCAGGGCGGGGGAGCCTATTACCTGATCAGCCGTTCGTTGGGTGTCGAGTTCGGCGGCGCGATCGGAGTCGTGTTTTATCTGGCTCAAGCCATCTCGGTGGCGATGTACGTGATCGGGTTTACGGAGGCCTTGGTGGCGACCATCCCCAGCCTCGACGCGCATTTCGTGGAGCTTGCCAGTCTCGTCAACCTGGCATGCTTCTTGTGCGTTTACATTGGAGCCGGTTGGACGATCAAGGTGCAGTATGGCATTCTGGCGGTGCTGGGCGCCAGCCTGGTATCGTTCTACGCCGGCGCGG
>RFIQ01000361.1 GCA_003695565.1 Planctomycetota bacterium
GGAAGAAAGAAGGAGATGTGTTCACCATCCCGGTGAAAATCTCCGATTCTGCCGCGAACGAAGCGCTGCGCGGCGAGGAGGTCGAAGCCGAATTCGAAATCGTCGAGGTCCGTCGGATCTCCATCGAAGACTTGTCCAAGCAGGATCTGGAAGGTTTGGGGTTCGACTCGCCCGAAGAGTTGCGGGAATTCGTCCGCAGCGAACTGTCGAAGCAGATCGAATACGCCCAGCAGTCGCGGCTGCGCGAGCAGATTGTCGAGCAGTTGACAGCCGGGGCGGATTGGGACTTGCCTCCAGCTCTTGTCGCCAGGCAGACAAACCGCGAGTTGCGGCGAACCGCATTGGAATTGCAGCGGGCCGGATTGAGTGAGGACCTGATCCGGACTTATCTGAACGCGCAAAGAATCAATGCGCAGGAGAAGACGGTCGCGGCGTTGCGAGCTCACTTCGTCCTGGAGAAGATCGGCGAGGATCTGCAGATTGAGCCCACTGCCGAGGACTACGAAGACGAAATCGATTTGCTCGCCGATCGAGAGGACACCTCTCCCCGCGCGATCCGAGCTCGGCTCGAAAAATCGGGAGAGATGGACGCACTCCGCAATGAAATCATCGAACGCAAGGTTGTTGAAGCCGTGGTCGATGCGGCCGAGGTGACGGACGTCGAGGACGAGGGGCTGTTGAACGCCGGGAGCCAGTCGGATTCGATCGATTATGCGATTGCCGGCGAAGCCGCCGACATTCCCGACGCGAAGCATGATGATGCCGCGCCCCAGCGCCCCGGAGCGCCGAAATTGCCGGAAAAGGAAGAGGCGAGCGAATAGACGAGAATGGCTGTTCGCCAGCTAACCGAGCATGGTGAATCTGTTTGGCGGGTGCGTTTCTCAGGCGTGGTGAATCCCGTGGGGCTGCTCCTTCCGGATCGAGACGTTCGGATTCCGTGGCCATTCACCCGTAACAGGAAATATTGGGCTGGTTGTACCAAGTAACGATTAGCTCTTCGGTCGGTCTTCGCACCTGGGCCGTCTCGTTCCGCTGATTCGGGTGAGAGGCCTGGCAGGGGGCAACGGGGTTCCACAACCGGTTTTGTTGCACCTGAGCCGGTAGACTCCGCCCGCAGGCCTGGGAATTCGTTGTAAGATGGGATCTGAGGAACGATAGAACCGCAACCCCGCGTTATCAAGAAGGGTAGTTATTTCGATGAAGGAACGCGCATTGACTTCGATACCAGAGATCTCGGCGATCGACAATTCATATGCCACCCCCAGCTATCAACGCCAAAGACAGTTGACTCTGGGCGATCTGTTGCTGGAGAACCGAATCGTTTTCTTGCAGGGTGAGATCTATACGGGAAATGCCAACGAAGTGGTCATGAAACTGCTCTATCTGCAGAGCGAGAATCGCCGCAAGGACATCCATTTCTATATCAACAGTCCTGGCGGCGATGTGGTGGCGACGTTGGCGATTTACGACACGATGCAGATTCTATCCTGTCCGGTGGCGACCTACTGTGTGGGGCAGGCGGCCAGTGGGGCTGCCGTGCTGTTGGCTGGCGGGACAAAAGGCAAGCGGTATTGTCTGGCCAACAGTCGAGTCATGATCCATCAACCGGCCGGAGGTGTTTCCGGACAGGTGTCCGACATCGAAATCCAGGCCAACGAGATCCTGCGATATCGGCAGTTGCTCAATGAAATCCTGGCCAAGCATACCGGCAAGACTCCGGAGCAGATCGCCAAGGATAGCAGTCGCGATTTCTTTATGACGCCTGAGCAGGCCAAGGAGTACGGAATCGTGGATGAGATCCTCAGTAAACCTCCGGCTCAGAACGAAGAGTCCGAATCGAAGTAAACGTGCCGGACGCTTTGCCAGGTCCCTGCCGAACCCCATCCTCTCCTTTTTCTCCAATGGATTGACTTGCTATGCCACTGATTCCTTATGTGATTGAAAAGAGCGGTCGCGAAGAGCGGGTTTACGATATTTACAGTAGACTGCTCAAAGATCGCATTATTTTCCTTGGATCGCAAGTGAATGACGAAGTAGCCAATGCGTTGGTCGCTCAGATGTTGTTCTTGCAGTCCGACGATCCCAAGGCGGACATCCATCTTTATATCAACTCGCCAGGCGGGAGCGTCAGCGCTGGCTTGGCGATCTACGACACCATGCAATTCGTTTCCTGCGACGTCGCGACCTATTGCATCGGACAAGCTGCTTCGATGGGCGCCGTGCTGCTGGCGGCTGGTGCCAAGGGGAAACGATTTTCGTTGCCCAATGCCCGGATCATGATCCACCAACCATTGGCGGGCATGCAGGGAACGGCCGAAGACATCATGATTCATGCCACCGAGTTCAAACGCATCAAGCAGAAGTTGAATGAAATCCTTCTGAAGCACACGGGGCAATCGCTCGATCGCATCGAAGCCGATACGGATCGCGACCGATTCATGTCGCCGGAAGAGGCTGTGGAATACGGATTGATCGACAAAGTCATCGAGTCGATGCCGCGACCGGAAGCCTCCAGCTAGTACAGGCGTACCGCTGTGCCGTGCGCGCTCGGTTGCAATACGAAGTTGGTTCTTCTCACTGTGCCTCCAATTGACGACGCCGCCAACGTCGCCGGAACTCTCTACGTTGTCGCCAGGTGGGAAAACCGTAGTAGCTGGACGAAGCATGGTCCTGGGCGATGGGCATGCGGTCCCCCGCCGCCCACTCCTGCAATACCTGCACGGTATGTCGGGCTGCCAGGCGGAAGGCTTCGGCAGTGAGAATTTCCGGAGTCCAGGTCTGGGCGATCTCCAGCGGGAATTGCGCGATCAACGGTCCATGGTCGATACGCGTATCGATCAGGTGGAAGGTCACGCCAGCGTGCGTTTCACCGTGGAACAGCATCCAAAATGCAGGCTCAGGACCTCGGTATCGAGGAAGCAGGGAAGGATGGATGTTGATCGCGCCGTACTGCGTGGCGTGGATTAACGGCGACGGCAGGATTTGGCTGAAGGAGCAACTCAAGAGCAAGTCCGGGAGGCGGTCGCGCATCCATGCCTGCGCTGCGGCGTCGGAAAGTCGCGTGGTCAGGTGGTAGTCTAAACCGTTGGTGACCGCGAAGGCGTATGCGGACTGGACAGCCGGGGTGTTACGTGTGCGCCGAGCAGCCAGTTTGCTGCCCAGGACACTCTTCATCTTGGCATAAACGTGCCCCCAGCCATGCCGCCGAATTGTGGTCAACAACTGGCTGCGCGCGGCCGTCACCGAGTCATGCAGAAGGACGCCAACCAATTCGATTCGGGCATCGTGCGCGACAGCCTCCAGAACCGGGAGGCTATGTTGGCTGGTGGCATTGGTCAGGAGCAGGACGCGCAAAGGGTTGGCCAACTCGGAGTCTCCTCATGCCCGCACGCCGCGGCGGAATCCATTCGGGAAGCGTGGCAGGGGGCTTGATGTTCTATTGCGAAGAACCCTGGAGTAAATGAGTGTACGTGTCCACATAGGATTGCATGTGGGTGGCGAGCGAGAATCTGCTGTCAATGCGATGTAGGTTGGCCTCCCCCAACTCGCGTTGCAAACCCGGATCGGACGCGATGCGAACGACGGATCGGGCGAACGAGTCGTAGTCCCCTGCGGGAACGGTCTGGAGTTCGGCACCCGCGGCATCTCCCAACAGTTCCCGAATCCCTTCGACGTGGAAGCAGACGACGGGGCGGGCGACCGCCATCGCTTCCAGCACGACATTGGGCATGCCTTCGTATTTTGCCGGTAAGATCAACATCTCGGCGGCCTGCATCCAAGCGATAGCGTCTGGATGCCAACCGACAAGGTGCATGTGGTCGCGGTGCTGCGCGGCCGTCATGCGATGCTGAAGTGCGTCTGCCAAGGGGCCCTCGCCCATCAAGACAAGGTGGTGGTCGGGCAACAGGGATAGGATCGAGTCGGCCCGCTCCATAAATTCGAGCAGTCCTTTTTGGGAATCAAGCCTGCCCACATACAGGATCACGCGGGCCGACTTGGGAAGTCCAAACGCCTCCCACCGGACCTGTGGCAGGGCCGATCGATCGACCGCGATGCCATTGGGAATCACCGTGAGTTTTTCCTGCGGTATGCGTTCGGTGCGATGGCAACTTTCGGCCACATCCTGGCTGACGCATACCAACCGTTGCATCCGCCCCGAAGCCCAGCGTTGCAAGAGACGTCGCCATCGGTTTGGTTGCACCACTCGGGCTCCACCAACCAATTGCGTATGCAGGCCGCGGCACGCCCAGGCACAAGCCACGTTTGCATGGAACAGGAATGACTGAGTTATATCGGGTTGAAGCTCGCTCAACCTGCGTCGCAGTCGACGCAGCGCAGCAGGGGTCTGCCAGGAATAGTCCCAGGCGATCGATTCGACTTCAATTCCCTCGGTCAACAACATGTCGACAAGCTGTCGGCGACTGGCCGGAGGAAGGGACCAGAGTGAGACGACATGCGGTGCATGCCCTGATCGCCGGAGGTAGATCGCCAGGTTGGTCAAACAACGCTCGGCACCACCGGGGTAGAGTTCCGTTATGACCAAGGCAATTCGCATGGAGTGGTGATGCACCCGAGAGTCGAGTCGGCCGGTACCGCAAGCACAGATAGGATCGCCGCACCCTTTCGGGCGCGATCGTTGCATCGTGAGCAGCGTCAATACGGGGAAGATTGTACTGGATTCTTGCCCTGAATCGAATCGCCCGGAGAATGTTGCTAATTGTGGAGTGTTCCGTATTCGACTGGGAGGGAGTATCCTTACGGAGCGCGCGGATGGTGGTCAGCGGAACCCCAATCTGGCTCTAGAATGACTGTGTCGGAACGGTTTGACCACATACACGGAACGAAAAGGGAATTGGCAATGATGACACGGAGCAGCGTTCCGGAAACGCGGACGTGGCGCGACCCGAGCATCCAGATGGCGCCGGAGGAGGTGCGATGACGACCAGACCCCAGGTCGACTTGGAGGACGTCCGGTCCTATGACTACGATCTCCCGCGAGAATTGATTGCTCAGTTTCCGCTCGAACGGCGATCCGATGCGCGGATGATGGTGATTGATCGCAGCACAAGGGCCATCGAGCACCGCCATGTGCGGGACTTGCCCGAGATCTTGCAGTCCGGCGACGCGCTCGTGCTCAATGATTCGAAGGTGATTCCAGCGCGTTTGATCGGTTTCCGGACGGCGACGGGCGGCAGGTGGGAAGGCCTCTATCTGCGCGAAGACCAGCATGGAGTGTGGGAAATACTCAGTAAGACTCGGGGCCATCTGGCGGTCGGCGAGACGATAACGCTGCGGGACCGGGAGGGGCGAGAGGAGGAGGTGCTGCGCGTCCTGGCTCGGCTGGATAGTGGCCACCTGGCGGTCCGGCCTGCGCTCGAGGGGGGGACCGAAGCGATCCTCCGCCGGTTCGGCCGCGTTCCTTTACCACCGTATATCCGCGATGGCCAAATGATTCCAGCCGATGAACAGGCATATCAAACGGTGTATGCCCGGCAACCGGGCTCGGTCGCTGCTCCTACCGCGGGGTTGCACTTTACAACGGAGTTGCTGAATGAACTCGAGCGGCGTGGTGTGGCCCGAGTCCCGGTGACGTTGCACGTCGGGTTGGGAACTTTCAAGCCCGTTTCTGCTCAACGATTTGCAGAACATCGCATGCATCGGGAATGGGGGTGCCTTCCTGCCGAATCGGCAACTCGATTGCAGGAGGCAAGGCGGAGTGGTCAACGAATCATCGCCGTGGGAACCACCAGCGCTCGAGTCCTGGAATCGGCCGCGCAGGAGACACAAACCGCGCTGGCTCCCTGGACTGGAGTTACAGATCTATTCATCCGGCCGGGATACAGTTTTCGCAGCATGGACGGCTTGTTGACGAACTTCCATTTACCCCGCAGCACCTTGTTGGCGCTCGTATGTGCATTTGCCGGATACGAGCTTACCATGCAATGCTACCGTGAAGCGGTCGAACAACGATATCGGTTCTTCAGCTACGGCGATTGCATGCTGATTTTGTGAATGCCCCGCCTGGTTGTTGGGTCGATGATACCGACCCGCCGCGTACCCCTGGGTTTCGTCCATGCCATTCCGTTGAGTTCCCTGGCTAGGGAGGCCTGGGATGGAAGGCAATTCCGCGGGGATGGATGTCGAGGCTTCAAAACATTCGAGTTGTTTGGTCGACTCATTGAGAAAGGAGAGTGATACCGTGGCTGAAGAGCACGTGTTGGTGATACCAGAGAACCGGTTGGGCGAGTTGGGGAGGTTTACTGGATTTCGCCCCTTCTGTCCCGACGCGTTTTCGGCATTGCTGAATCCCCAGTTCATGGAGTTTCGCCCCCGCAGTTCGGTCGAGGACGATCCTACGTACAAACAATTGATCCCTTACGTGATCCTGCAAGCCGACGTGGGGGGACGCACTGCCGTATTTCAGTATACGCGTGGGCGTGGCCAGGGGGAAAAACGGTTGCATGCGTTGCGCAGCGTGGGCATCGGCGGGCACATCTCTCGTGAAGACGCTGCGGGCGAAGATCCCTATCGATCGGGGATGCAACGCGAGCTGAGCGAGGAAGTAGAGATTGGCTGTCCCTTCCAGGAGGAGTTGGTGGGGTTCATCTATGACGATGCATCACCGGTCGGTCGAGTTCATTTGGGGGTCGTCCATCGGCTGGTGCTGGAATCGCCGGCTGCCTCAGCGAAGGAGTGCGAGCTGACCGACAGTCGCTTCGTTCCGGTGGACGACCTGAAACGCGATATCGACCAATTCGAGACCTGGTCCCAACTCTGCTTGACCCACTTGTTCTGAACACATGCCCGCTGAACAAGCGCGAAGTGGCGGGGCCCCTCTGGCTTCGCACCGGCCGCACCGATTCCGTGACGGGTAGGTGACACGGCCGCCGTCGTGGTACTGGAATTTGAGGCTCTGATTGTAAAGGCTCGGAAATGCGTGCATCGGCAGAGGATATCTATCTGGACCATCATGCGACCACGCCCGTCGAACCGGAAGTGGTCGAAGCGATGCTGCCCTATTTTTCGGAACAGTTCGCGAACCCGGGTAGCATTACGCACCGTCTAGGACGGGCGGCAGCGTCGGCCGTCCAGCGCGCGGTGGCGACCATTGCCGCCGGCTTGGGGGCGGCTGAGGATGAAATCATCCTGACCAGTGGAGCGACGGAGAGCAACAATTTGGCCCTGTTGGGATATTGTCTGCATCCGCGGCAGGAACGGCGCAGGATCGTCAGTGTAGCCACGGAGCACCCCTCCGTGTTGGATCCATTGAGACGCCTGGAGAAGATGGGGTTCGAGGTCGTGATGGCACCAGTCCATGGCCGGGAATCTTCTGCAGCCGGACGCATTCGGTTGGAGGAGACGTTGCCGTTGATCAACGACGAAACGGCATTGGTCTCCGTCATGCTGGCCAACAATGAGATTGGAACGATTCAGCC
>RFIQ01000362.1 GCA_003695565.1 Planctomycetota bacterium
GGACCGGGGTCGATCTTCAGTTGGATGGGCCGGGGCGAACAGCGCCAACTCGCGTTGCAAGTCTTAGAGGCAGAGATCAACCAATTGGCACCCGACACCGAACGGGCCGTATGGATGCGTTTGTTTCCCGAGTTCCCCGGCTGTGTGGAGGCCTTAGCGCACACCGCACCCGAGGCGCATGATGACGAAGGCCGCAACATCGGAAAATTGCAATTGCTGGAGAAATTGCACAACTGGGATACCGAGTACTTGGAGGAGGTTGCTGGGAAAGGCGCGGTTACCGATTGGTTGGTGCGGGCCGAACGGCGGATACTTGCCAATCCCGAGCTGACCAACCAACCGGGCAGGTTTCCGACGCAATTGCGGGAATTGGCCCGGTTGGCTGCCGGTTGTGGTGATCGCGAGCTGGCCTATCGCTTCGCCCAGACCGATGTGCGCCAGATGGGCTTGCCCGATGGGCTGTACCAGGCCCAGTGGTTGGAAGCTGCCCGCTTGCACGCTGAAGACGGATTTCCTGAAATTGCCGCCGAGCGCATGCGGTTGCTGCGCAGCCGATTCGACGAGGGGACCGATCACGTTCGTTTGGTAGACGAAATCAAGTACTTGTTGTTGGCTGGGCGGTACGACCAGGCGGTGGAACTGGATCGGTCGCGGTGGTTGCGCCCGTTGTCGGTGCAACGGTACTATGGCATTCCCAGCTACGCGGCTGTGGCCGACTCGCTGCAGGAGCGACACGATTATCCAGCCGCGTTGGAGTACGCCGTGCCGGCGTTCTTGCTGAGCGACTACTCTAGTATCAGCGCGTACTGGGCTGCCTCGGACCTGTCGCGCATCCAGGAGGAGTTGCTGGACTTTGCTGCCAGCGCCGATGCCCTGCGTGGCCTGCTGGTGGAAGGGCTGCAGCCGCGATCCGCCTTGGTCAACGAACTGGTCTCGCGTGGATTTCACAGCTCGCTGCGATATTCGGCCGAACGCGAGCGGGTACACCGAGCGGTTGCCTGCGTGGAGCAGGGCGATTTTAACCAGGCGATGCGGCACATCGACATCGCCGCTCGCCTGCAACCGCAAGACGTCGAAGTGGTGGTGCAGTGTTTTCCGCGGCTGGTCGGAGCGGGCCAAGCCGCGCTGGCCGAACGGATCTTCGCACGGTTCGAGCAGGCTTTGTTGCAACAGATCGAAGCCTGGCCCACCGATGCAACGGCGTACAATAACTTGGCCTGGATGTATGCGCGGTGCGACCGCAAGCTCGATGAAGCGTTGCAACTGGCTGAACGGGCGGTCGCTATGGCTCCCGACTCGGCCACTTATTTGGATACATTGGCTGAAGTGCACTACCGCGCCGGGCGCGTGCAACAGGCCTTGGACCTGACGTGGCAGTGCATTCGGCTCGACCCGCGGTCGCCGCACTATCGCCGCAATGTGCAGCGTTTCTCTTCCGCCCGGCAATGATGGGTCCGGGCGGGTCAGCGTCGTGCGACGCGATCCTTGGTCGCCTGGGCCAGTTCGTCACCGCCGCGTCCCTCCTCCAAGGCTTCATCCGTGCTGTCGGGGTCGACCCGCCGGCACGCCTCGGTCAGTCGCTCGATCAGTGCATCGAACCGATCCTCCCATTCTTCTACCGTGGTTTCGGCCGGTGGAATGCCGGCCATTTCGTCCAGCAACAGGATCAGGCGCAGCAGATGACGGAAGAGGATCCCTTCTTGTTTTTGCAATTTCTTGGCCACGATATACTTGTTGAAATCTCCCCCGAATTCGAGCAGTTCTCCCGCCACGTAAACCGGCGTGGTCGCGACATCGTGTACGTTGGGAAAGTCATAGTTGAACAGCCGCCGCAGCTTTTCTCCCACGGACAGCACGAACACGCGTTCCTCCCGGAAGAACCGTTGCCGCTCACTTTCTTGTTCATCCTCCTGGTCGGTCAGATGCGATTTGCCGGTCAGTTCCTCCTGGGTGGCCAATCCCAGTTCCAGCAGTTGCCGGTCCAGCCGCTCACGGGCCAGCGGCCCGGGAGGGAGTCGATCGAGTCCCGGCGGGTGGACGTAGCGTGCAACCGTACCGGGCATGTCCAATGCGCTTTCCAGCGCCAACAGCCGTTCCGTGTCATCGGCAATCGCCAAATGGCCAGCCAGAAAAGCACCGTACAGAGGATTGATACTGCGCAACTGGATTAACCGCGGCAGTAGGTCGGTGGGATGCGCAAATTCGGGATGATAATTCTCGGTGTCGTACCCGCGGCTGGCCTCGGTTTCCAGCGGTTCCGAATCTGGCTGTTCGTCCGTCGAGGGGGTGGTCGATTGCTGCACCAGGTCGCCCAACCCGGCGGCATCGAGCAAACCCCGCGGCGCGGCGGGCGATTCGGATGCCTGGGTCGCCGGTTGCCGGCGGCGGGGCGGTTTCGGCTTGGGTTTCGGCTCCAATTCCAGGTAGCCCGCTGTCCAGAGGGTGATCAGCATTTCATTCAACCGAACCTGAGCCCGTTCGATCTGTCGGCTGTCCAGTAGACGCCGGCCAACCATGGTCCTCAACGGTTCGACGCGTGGCGATTTCAACAACATGTACGCCAGCAGTCGCCACGGCAAATCGCCTCGACTGGCAAGCTGAGCGGCGGCACCGGAGCGTAGTTTTTCCAGATGTTCCGCCGTCCAATACACCTCTCCCTGCCGTTTCCGCGGCATTTTCTTTTTCAATGCCTTCTTGGCTCGCAGCAACCCCGGATCCTTCGTGTCTTCCGGGATCTGGTCGTATTGCTGACGCCACCGCAACAGTTTCACATCATCTTCGTGCGCCAGGGCGTAAACATAACCCTCACGATCGAATTGAGGGCGTCCGGCGCGGCCAAAAATCTGTTGTGCACTGGATACGTCGATGAGTTTGCGGCGGTCGCGGGGACCGCGCATCAGCGATGGCAGCACTACGCTGCGAGCCGGCAAATTGATCCCCGCCGAAAGCGTCTCCGTGCACACGCACACGCTCAACAGTTTGCGTTGGAACAGATCCTCCACCACGCGGCGGTACTTGGGCAGCACACCGGCATGGTGCACGCCCACTCCGCGAGCCAACAACTGTTTCAACTTGGGGCCGATCCCCTGCGTCCAGTCGTATTGGGCCAGTTGTTCGTGAATCAGCGCTTGCCGCGGTTTGTCGATGATCTTTTTTCCCTTGAGCAATTCGGCAGTCTGCCAACATGTGTCACGGTTGAAGCAGAAAATAAGGGCCGGTGTCCGCCGTTCCGCCTCGTCTCCGGCAGCCATTTTCTCGATCCATTCGTCCAGAAAATGGTCGTCGATCCACTCGAACCGTAGCGGAACTTTGCGATCCGTGCTTTCCACCAATTGCAGATCGCGCTGGCAACTGCGGCCCAGCCAACTGGTGAATTCGTAGCTGTTACCCACCGTGGCGCTTAACAATAAAGTGCGCACATGTGAAGGCAGCAGGGTCAGCGTCAATTCCCACACGATTCCTCGCTGCCGATCGTTGAAGCTATGAAACTCATCCATGATCACCGAGCCGACTTCGCAAAAGTCGAATCGCTCCGGCAGCAGCAGCCGGTTGAGCAGGATCTCGGCGACGACGACCAACACCGGAGCGTCGGGGTTGACCCGGCGGTTGCCCGTCACCAGTCCGATGCTCGACTCGGGGAACCCCCACCGCACGGCCGATTCACGCAATTCGTGCAGTTTCTGGTCGGTCAACGCGATGAGTGGCGTGGTGTAGTAGGCTCGGGTTCCTGTGCGCAACGCCTCGTAGACGGCGGCTTCCGCGATCAAAGTCTTGCCAGTACCGGTCGGTGCACAAACCAGCACGCCTTG
The DNA here is from genome assembly GCA_003695565.1 of Planctomycetota bacterium. Taxonomy (GTDB): domain Bacteria; phylum Planctomycetota; class Planctomycetia; order Pirellulales; family Pirellulaceae; genus Aureliella. Next base: position 3,810 of record RFIQ01000362.1, read on the forward strand.
CTTCGAGGTAAACCATGCTAGCAAAGCCTCTTCTTGGACCGGATAGGGGGCGAACGGCAATCGATCGAAATACTCGGCCGCAATGGCGTCGCGATCGCTCGCATCCCGCGCTGATTGTGCAGACATGTTGTCAGGTTTTCAAAATGTCGAGAAAGCTCGGGCGGTCAACCACGCCCCCGCCGCGCAACATCGCGCGCCGAAACATGGTGCCCGAAGGGGACTTGCGCGCATTCCGGTCCATCCCAGGATTATTGGCATTGATTTTGCCGTGTAAAGTCGCGTGCATAGGATCTAGGTGTGCACCGACGCGCCGGCGGGGCGGAGTCCCCCGGGCGAGAAAACGACGGTGCACGCTGAAACGGAGTGGATAATTCGCAAACAGGGAGGGTATTCCTATGCGACGGCGCTATCGTACGCCCAGGCGTTTTCGTGGTTGGCCGGCAGCATTGATGATCGAAATGCTGGCTATGCTAGCGATTCTATTGGCGGCCGATCGCCAAATCGTTTTTCCCGCCAGTGGGTCCTCGGCTCAGCCATCGTCAGCATCGCAGCCGTCGGAGACGGCAGGACTCGACGGGACGGCAGCGTTCCCGGCGGGTGGGGATGCCGTGTCCAACGGATCCCGCCACCAGGATTCCTTTGCCGGTTCTGCGTGGAGCCCTTCTTCCGCGCCAGCGGTCCGCGCGCCCGCCCACGGCGAGAGTCTGTCGAGCAGCCATGGCGTGGCCGATGCCCCGCAGACGGTCGCCTCACCGCCGTACTCGGTGGGGCGGCCGCCGGAGGTTGCCGGGCTGGACCCTTCGCTGGCTGGCCACCATGCAGGGAGTTGGTGGCAGCCGGTGCTACCGCCGACAACAAGCCCTTTCACCGGACAAGTCCCAGGGGCGGCACCGGCGTGGAATTGGTATTAGCGATCGGTCCCAACTCGCCCAGCATGCATCCGCCAAGCGGAAACACATCGGTGTCAGGGGGGCTGTTCTCGCAAAAGTACACGCATGACCACCATCCCCGTGCCAAGTCCCCGGGGCGAATGATGCGCGCAAGCAGATGGCATCGGCTGCCCGCGGTATTGCTGGTCGAGGCCGGGTAATCGCAGGTCAGCCTGCCCCCGTCTACTTTGCGTTCGCCCCGATTTCGGACAGAATGGCACGCGTATCGTGCTCCTGCCGTCTGGCTAGTCTCGATTTGGTGAGGGGAAGCAGGACGGTTGCAGCGCGTGGTCATCAAGAACGGTTCCCCCGCTGGAGGGCTTGGGCAGTGCAAAAGGTCAAGTTGTTTAAGGGATTGGAAAGCGAACTTTCGGCTCTGGAAGATGAAGTCAATCAGTGGATTGCCGAGACCAAGGCACGCGTCATTTCCATCTCCGGAAACATTGCGCCACAGAGTCGCTCACAAAGTTCGATGGGGTCCTTCGGCGCCTCCGATGTGCTGATCGTCATTCATTACGAGGATGGCAATGGCCGATAGACAACCTCCGCGTATTCTCGTTTTCGGTGCACATCCGGATGATGCCGAAGTGTACAGCGGTGGCCTGGTCGTGCGTCATGCCGAACGCGGTGCGGCAATTAAAATCGTCTCGGTGACCGATGGGCGCAGCGGCCATTACTGCATCGAACCGGATGCGTTGGTGGGGATTCGGCGGCAGGAAGCGGCTGCAGCCGGCCGATTGATCGGCGCGGACTACGTAACGTGGCACTTTCACGACGGAGCCTTGCAGCCGACTTTGGAAGTTCGCAATGCGATTATCCGCGAGATCCGCGCCTTCGCTCCCGATTTGGTTCTGGCCCATCGTCCGTACGATTACCATCCCGATCACCGTGCCGTGGGGATGGCGGTACAGGACGCCTGTTATCTCTTGACCGTCCCCCACATCTGTCCGGAGGTGCCGGCGCTGCGGCGCGATCCGATCGTGGCTTCCACCTGCGATTTGTTCACTCGGCCATTGCCCATGCAGCCCGACATCGTGCTGGAGACCTCCGGGGAGCTGGAACGGGCCAACGCCATGGCCGCCTGCCACGCCTCGCAATTCTTCGAGTGGTTGCCGTACCACGACGGAGTTCTAGACGAAGTTCCCGAGGACGCCTTGGAACGCGTGGGGTGGTTGCGCGGATGGTTCTTGCAATTGCATGCCCAGCGCGTGGCGCACTTCGCCGCGCCGTTGCGGCAACGCGGCATCGACCCTGCGCGAATCAAGTGCATCGAGGTGTTTGAGCTGTCGGAATACGGCCGCCGCCCGACGCCGGAGGAGCTCGATCGGTTGTTTCCTGGCCGCCTGGCTGCTGAAGCAAACTGAGCGGACGGTGGAGGACGCCGCCCTCAGCTGCGGCTGCGTTGCTGCCACAGATCCAGCAGTGCCACCAGGTGCTCGGCAGCCCACACCATCTCGGTGAGCGAGGCGAATTCCCGCACGCTGTGGATGTTGTGCTGCCCCGTGGAGAGATTGGGGGTGGGCAGCCCGCGTTCGGAGAATTGAGCTCCGTCGGTTCCGCCGCGGATAAACCCCAGCGTCCATGGACGCCCCAATCGTTCATAGGCTTCGCAGGCCCAGTCCACGACATGTGGGACCGCGCGCAAGTACTCCGCCATGTTCCGGTACTGCTTCTCCCGCTGCAGGATCAGTTGCACTCCCGGTATCAACTGCTGCACTTTATCGGCGGCACGCCGTACAATGGCTTCGTACTGGTCGAGTCTTGAGGTGTCGAAGTCGCGCAACAGGATCTTGCACAGACCTTCGCCCACCGCCGCATTCAGTGCAACTGGGTGCAAAAACCCCTGGCGGCCGTCGGTGGTTTCCGGCGTGAGTTCGTCGGTTGGCAGTTCAGCCACCAGCGCGGACAAGGCCCGCAGGGCACTCTTCATCTTCCCTTTGGCAATGCCAGGGTGAATGCTGTATCCGATCGCGCGCACGTTGAGTTGGTCGGCAGAGAAGTTTTCGTTTTCCACTTCGCCGCTACCTTGCCCGTCAAGCGTGTATCCGGCCACGGCGCCGCATTTTCCGGCATCGAAGTATCGGGCTCCACGACCGATTTCCTCATCGCAAGTGAACATCAGCCGTACCGGTCCATGCGGCACCGAGGGGGTCTCCATCAAGGACTGAGCCGTTTCCATGATCACCGCCACACCCGATTTGTCGTCGCCACCGAGCAACGTCGAACCATCCGTGGTGATCAGGCAGTGGCCCTGCAGGTGCGCCAGCTCAGGGGCGTCGGCGACTCGAATCACCTGGTTGCCGCGGGGCAAGGGGATATCGCCTCCAGCGTAGTTCTCGATGACTTGTGGACGGACGTTTTCGCCTGGCGCATCGGGGGATGTATCCAAGTGTGCGTTGAACAGGATCGTGGGTACGGACGCATCGACGGTGGCCGGAACGGTTCCCCACACCAGTCCGTGTTCGTCCTGGTGGGCGTCTTCGATACCCGCTTGCCGAAGTTCTTGCACTAGAATGCGCCCCAATTCGAGCTGCCCCGGCGAACTGGGATAGGAGTCCGCATCGCCATCGGCTGTCGTGCAGATTCGGACGTATCGCAGAAAACGATCCAGCAAGCGATCGCGGTTGATGGGAATGTGCATGTGGTTCCCCTGGAGTTGCAGCGAAGTGGAATGGCGATCCGGCACGTCGGCCCGGTGGAGATGAAGGCTGGCGGTCCTGCACCGGGGGGAAAGAACCGTTGCCAGGTGCGTACCGAGTCGAAAATGGATCGGCGGCCGGCGCCCTACGGGTCGGCAGGCGTTACAATCTACGCGGGTCGGACCTCGGATGCTATGGAGTTTACCGTGCAACAGGATATTCGCTACCTGGTTTTCGATGTGGAGAGCGTGGCGGACGGCGACTTGATCGCCCGATCGCGGTATCCCGCTTCGCGTCTGACACCGGATCAGGCCATTCGCCGCTTTCGGCAGGAATTGCTGACGGCTTCAGGGCGGGATTTTATTCCCTATACGTTCCACATTCCGGTGGCCATCGTCATCGCCAAGGTGCGGGCTGATTTGACGCTGGATTCTATCGTGTCCTTGGATGCTCCCCAGCATCGGCCCCACGTCATGACACGGCATTTTTGGGTGGGATGGGAACGCTACCAAGGCCCCACCTGGGTCACGTTCAACGGTCGCACCTTCGACCTGCCCTTGATGGAGCATGCCGCCTTTCGCTACGGCGTCTCGGTACCCAAGTGGTTCAACATGCAGGACCGCACTTACGAACAACGCCGCAACCGGTACAACCTGGCATCGCACATCGATTTGCAAGAGATTCTGACGAATTTTGGAGCCACCTGGTTTCGCGGCGGGTTGAATCTGGCAGCAACGATTCTCGGCAAACCTGGGAAGATGGACGTGCAGGGCGACATGGTCTACGACCTCTACCGCCAGGGCAAACTGGAGGAGATCAGCGAGTACTGCCGCTGCGATGTGCTGGATTCGTATTTCGTTTTTCTGCGCACGATGGTGTTGACGGGGCAACTGACGTTGGAAGCGGAGCAGGAACTGGTCGCGCAGACGCGTCAGATGCTGCAGGAACAGGCCGATCAGCATCCCGGTTATCGGTTGTATCTGGATCGCTGGGGAGATTGGCCCAATCCGTGGGTCAATGAGGATGCCTCCACCATCGATCGGGGGTAGCGTCGATCGGCGGATGGCATTGCAGGGAATTGCAGTGTGGTGCGTGGTGGTTCAACTTCGCAGCGGGGGCATGGCGGGCGACTCTGCTATTCCGCCGGGGACCGGCGGGCGACTCTGGTGCAGAAACGGGGAGCGGCGGGCGACTGAGGTGCTGGGCCAGTAGCAGCCTGGGGGCCGCCTCAGCGAAAGACCTCGATCCTCTGCTGTTGCTCAGGATCTCCGCGGCGCCGGGCTTTGAGCCGAATGTAGGGAGCAATGTAGTAGCAGCGGTGGTGGAAGGACCCCACCGGGGCGTCTTGCTTTGCGTGCAGTGGCTCCACGACGTCTTCAATCGAGAAGCCGGATCGGCAGATACCGCCCAACAAGATTTCCCATCGATGTACGAATTCCTGTGTGCCGGGTTCGCGCAGTTTCGTGGGGCTGCGTGCCGGGGGGACGGGCCGTGGATCGTAGTACGCATGTTCGATGGCGTATTGCCCTGTGTAGGTATCCAGGGAGGCCTGTAGGTTGACGGGCTGTTTGTGCTGGCTGATGTACAATCCACCGGGACGCGTGACGCGAGCTACTTCGGCGAACAAGCGGTCGAGGCGCGGAAGGTAGCAGGTGCTGACCGGATGGATAACCAGGTCGAAGTACCCGGAGTCCAACATGGCCAGATCATCCATCGAGGTTTCGACCGTGCGGAGCTTCAAGCGGTATTGGGCAGCCGTTTGCCGGTCGCGTTCCAACATGGCTGGGCTCAGGTCGACCACCGTCACCTCTGCTCCCGCCGCGGCGTACAGCGGGCCATGCCGACCGCCACCTGCCGCCAGGCAAAGGACCTTCCAGCCGCGGATGCTAGCGCCCAGCCAACCGGCCGGATCGACCGTCTGCAATGGCCGCTGGAGCTCTTCCGGGCTGGCTGGACGCGTCAGCACGTGCAGGTTGGCCGCCATGCGGTCCCAGGCGGCACGGTTGTGTTGCAACGGGTCGTTCATCCCACGTTTCTTCCAGATTCGAGGAAGCGGGTAACCGCGCCGGCGGCGAGGGGCGCCCCCTGCCATCGGTCCGGCCGTCAATACCTTCAACACCCCCACAGGGACGCGACGTCGTCCGCCTGGATGGTCGCCCGCTTGTCATTCAGATGCACCAGAAGGGGCGTGTCGGGCCACCGGCAGGCGGTCAGCAGCATGCGGAATGCAGGCCAATCGCAGGTGCCAACCACGTCGATCCAGGCGATCTGTCCCTGCCGCTCCCACACGTTTCCCCCCATCCGCCAATCGCCGTGCCCCCCTGCGCTGCACAAGGAAAACGAGCCATCGGGTTCCCAGGCAAAGTATCGCCAGGCTGACAACGGTTGCGTCCACTGAGTGAAATCGAGCGGCAGGTAAGTGATCGTCGCACTGCGGTGCCATACCGGCACGCTGCGCCCCGTCAAATGCACCACGTGGTTCGTCCGCTGGGCTCCGACAGCGCTGAGCACCTGCAAGTGGATCGATCGAACCGGCATGATGACTGTGTTTCGCGTCGTGGTGAACGGGGCTCGAGCGAATTGCATTCGATCCGGCAATCACATCGCTCGGGAAACAAGATACCCGACGATGGCCCCGATCAAGAGGGCTGGGGGAAGAATCAATGCGACGGTGATGGCCACAATCCAGGCGGTCGGTTTGCGGTGTGGCGGCAGAGGTGCCGGCGGTCCCAGGGCGTGGTTCGCCTGGCTGTCCTCCTGCGGCACGCGGTTTTTTTCACCGCTGCCGAACTCGCTGAGCGTGTCTCCGGTGCATCCCGCGTCGGTGGTACTGCTGGACGGTTCGCCCAGGGATGGATTGTCGGCGTCCCAGCTCGATGGATCCTCGCCACCCTCGCCGGCCGCGGGAACCCCGTCGTAACCGGGCAGCGGCGGGGCCATCCACGGGGAACGAGCCGATAGGACGGTGCCTACCGGCAGGGACTCGTTGACCCACGGTTCCAACCGTGCCGCCACTTCGGCCGCGCTGGCGATGCGCTTTCGCACATCCTTTTCCATCATGTCGACAATGACATCCACGAATTCCTCGGTAATATCGGGGACGAAGGTCCGGGGGTGGAGCGGATATTCTTCCAGGTGCCGCCGGATTTTCGACTCCGTGTCTCCCCCGGGAAAGGGTACCTTGCCGCAAACGGCGTAGTACAAGGTGCAGCCCAACGAGTAGATATCGGACGCTGGTTGGATTTCCAGGGGGGTACGAATTTGTTCTGGCGACAGGTAGTCGGTGGTGCCGACGATCTTGCCGGCGCGCGGATCATTGATCAAGTCGTGTGCAAATCCAGCCAGCCCCACGTCGGAGACTTTAGCATCTCCCTCGGGGGTCACCAGGATGTTGCCCGGTTTGACATCGCGATGCACCAGCCCTTCGCGGTGAGCATAATCCAATCCCAGAGCCGCCTGCATGATGATCTTGGCCGCTTGCTGGATGGGCAAGGGACCTCGGGATTTTACCAGGCGGCGCAGGTCCATGCCCGGAACATATTCGGTGACCAGGTAATGCACACTCCCCTCTTGTCCCGCATCGAACGCGCGGACCAGGTAGGGACAATCCAGCCGGGCCTGCATCTGGATTTCGCGAAGAAAGGCCTCGCGGGCTTCGTTGGTGGCCCGGTCCAGGGGCAGCACTTTGACCGCGCACTCGCGGCCCATCACTTGATGCACTCCCTTGAAAACCCGGCCCATACCGCCTTGACCAATCCAGTCGGTGATCAGGTAGGGGCCCAGATAGAACTTGGTCCGGCCCGCCATCAACTGGTCGGCCTGGTAAGGGGTCAGGACTTCTTGCTCGACCAGGGCCTCGGCCAGCATGCGATCCGGCAGCGATTCACCGGCCGGCTTGCCTTGCTGCTTCAACCGATGCTGGCAAATCCGCCTGGCGTAATCGAGCTGCTCCTCCGTTACCAGCCCGCTGGCTAGCGCGGAAGCTTGAAAAAGGGAGTCCATCATCGACGCGTCCGCTCGTTCTGACGTGCAGGGGTAGAAGAGGTTGCTCAAGGAGACCGATTCGCCGACAATCGCCACTTCACCCAAAACCGGCTCCAACAACCTTTCATTCTACTTGAGCATCATGAGTGGTCGACTGATAGCGATTGGTGATATCCATGGTTGCTCCCAAGCCCTGGACCTGGTCTTGCAGGCCATTGCCCCCGAACCGGACGATACCATCGTTGGCTTGGGAGACTTCATCGATCGCGGTCCCGATTCGAAGGGGGTGATCGATCGCATGATCCATTTGGGACAGCGCTGCAATCTGGTTGCCATCCAAGGCAATCACGAGGAGATGATGCTGGAGGTCGTGCGCGACGGGCGTCCCTACCACCGCTGGATTCAGTACGGTGGCGTGGATACGCTGGATTCCTACGGTTTTGGCGGCGACTTGAGCGTCATTGGTCCGGATCACATGGCGTTCTTTGAATCCATGGTCGATTTCTTCGAAGCCGATGACCATTTCTTCGTGCACGCGAACTACGATCCCAACCTGCCCTTGGAGGCGACCGATCCCTACACGCTGCGCTGGAAAAAGTTGACTGAGTCCACGCCCGGGCCCCATTTCTCAGGGCGGCGGGCCATCGTCGGCCATACCCACGACCGGGCTGGCGAAATCTTCGACATCGGCCACCTGGTGTGCATTGATACCTATTGCTACGGCGGCGGTTGGCTGACTGCATTGGAAGCCAGGACCGGGCAGATTTGGCAGGCCAGGGAGAATGGCGAGACCAGGATGCTGGGGGCCGCAAATCCATCCTGACCGGCAAATCTTGCCAGGTTTCTTCAATCCGTGCGACCCGAACAGCCGACCCAATAGGCATAGACGTATTCTGTACACTTGCCGCTCGGGTTAGGGAGGATCCATGTTCGGACCGCTCCAAGTGAAACGATGTGCCCTTTCGTGCCGCCAATTTAGGTTGGGTGGAATCGGTGTGGGGGGGCTGCGGTTGGTGGCCGCCGCAGTGCTTGCGCTGCTCTGCGCGGCGCCGGCGATGGCCCAGTTACGCACCGGCCGACACGTTCGTTCCACCTACGATCGAGGGGGCCGGGTCTCTCGCGATCCGGCACTCGATCGCTCGCCAGGCAGTACGGAGGCTTCCCGCAATCGCGTCCGCCGGGCTGCTTACCAATCGGAGGAAACCTCAGGGGACACCGGCCACGGTGCTGCGAACTCGCCGGCGCGCCTGTCGGAATCGCCTGCCGCGTCGGTACCGCCCGCCGCAGAGGCGGTTCATGTGCATGCCGGTGCGGACTGCGACGACTGTGGGCCAGCGTTGGCCCCCTGCGGCGCGGAGGGCTGCGACGGTTGGGGCTGCGACGTGTGTAGTGGGGGCTATTCCGAGATCGCCCCCACAGCTACCTCGCCGTGCCCACCCGGATGCGGTCCGCTGCTGGCCCTGTGGTACCGCTTGAGCGTGCGGGCGGAGTTGCCGTTGTATTGGCGGCGGGCACATGGCCCACCGGCCTTGGTGACCACCAGTCCGGCTGGGACCGCGGCCGATGTAGCGGGCGAGTTGGGGCAGCCCTCGACCAGCGTGCTGTTGGGGGACGGACCACTGTCAGACACCGCCCAACTCGGGTACCGGTTCACCGTCGGTACGTGGTTCGGTCCGGAACGATGCTACGGCGGCATCGTCCGCTATTGGAATGCAGGAGATCGGACGGAATCGTTCGCCTTCGACTCCGGCAGCAACCCGATCCTGGCGCGTCCCTTTCTGAACACCACCGTCTTGAACACGCCCACTCCCGACGCGCAACTCGTTGCTTTTCCAGGTGAAAGCACCGGTAACATTCTGGTGACGGCGACCAGCCAGGTGGATGGCGTGGATTTGATGGTGCGCCGCCTGCTGTACCGCGATCGTTACACGCGGCTGGATTGGTTGACCGGTTATCAATACGTTGCCATCGATGAAGGTTTGCAAATCGCCAGCCACACGTTCGGTACGGGCGGGAACTTGCAAGGCGCCACGATCGATGTCGTCGATCAATTCAACACCGAAAACCGTTTCCACGGAGGTATGTACGGATTGATGAACACACGACGGCTGGGGCGTTTGAAAATCGAAACGATGTTCCGCATGGGATTGGGGAATCTCACGCGGCGCGTGCGCATCCAGGGCTCGACAACCACCAGCTCCGGCGGTGCTACCAATACCGAACCGCAAGGATTGCTGGCCCGATCGACCAACAGCCAACCGTTCGAGGACGATACGTTCGTCGTGGTACCGGAAGTAGGTATCAACCTGGGATGGCGTTTGCGCCCCGGATTGGACTTTACCGTTGCCTACAACTACATGCTGATCCCCAAGGTCGCGCAGGCGTCGCGGCAACTCGACAAGGACCTGGCGGTCAACCTGTCCGATCCCCTCGTCGGGGCGCTCGACCCGCAGCTAGATTTCGAGGAGCGCAAATACTGGTTGAATTCGCTCGGTCTGGGATTGCAATTGCGGTACTGAGCCTCCGCTGGTGCTCCTGACGCGACTGCATGACCGCCTGAGCATTCACGAAAAAACGCCAATGGAGAGCGGTCCATTGGCGTTGGGAATTTCTGCCGCTGCCGCCCGACGTGCGGGCGGTCCGCACCAGGCGGAACCGGACTACAAAGTCCAGCCTTCGCGGTACTCGCGACCGGTGAACTGATTTACAGATTCATCGTTGGTGCAGCGGAGGTTCTTGGCATCCCACTCGTACCGCTTGCCAACCTCTCCGCGCAAGGCGATGATGCCGACCAACATCGTCTCGGTGAGGCGACCGGCGTAACCGAAGTTGGACATGGTGCCATGTTCGTACTCACCGGTAATCGATTTGACAAACTCCCACTTCTGCCGTTCGTCGGTTCCGCCTTGGAAGGGAATGCGGGGCAGGGTGGGTTCGGGCGGCTGGAAATCGGTGACCCGTTTGCCGTCACGAATCAGGTCGTACTGAGCGCCGTAATCGTCGGGTGAAAAGATCATGCCCTCGGATCCGATGACGACCGCACCGCTGGTGCCGCGGCGGAGTTTGCCCGCTTTCTGGTCAGCAATGCGTTTTTGGAAGGATTCTGGCAGTTGTGCCAGGATGGCGTCGGGCGGCAACTGACCACCGTCATACCAATAGAAATCGGTAGCTGCCAACCCTTCCCGTTCGGGGAATTCGAACTTCAGTACCGAGTAGGACGGGTATTGTTCGTTATCGACGATGCCGGAATTGGTCACGGCGGTGACCGCGACTGGATCCCATAACTTGAGAGCCATGACCGGCATGTTGGTCGTGTGGCATGCCATGTCTCCCAGGGCACCAGTTCCGAAATCGATCCAACCACGCCAGTTGAATGGATGGTAGACATCCTTCTTGTACGGGCGCATGGGAGCGGGACCGATCCAAGCGTCCCAATTCAATTCCGGGGGAATGGGATCGCTGCCTTCCGGCCGCCCACCTCCCTGCGGCCAGATCGGTCGGTTCGACCATACGTGGACTTCGCGGACGTCGCCGATGGCGCCGGAGCGGATGACCTCGACGGCTTCCCGCAGCCCGTTCTCGCTGGTGCCCTGGTTACCCATCTGGGTGACGACCCCCATTTTTTCCGCGGTCTCGCGCAACAATCGGGCTTCCTTGATCGACCAGGTCAATGGTTTCTGACAATACACATGTTTTTTCATTTTCATCGCCATCATGGCGGCGCACGCGTGGTGATGATCCGGCGTGCTGACGGTCACGATGTCGACTTTGTCGCCCAGCTTATCGAGCATTTCTCGGTAATCCTGGAATTGCTCAGCGTCAGGGAATTCCACGCCCTTTTTCTTCAGCCGCAGGCCGTCGACATCGCACAGTCCCACTAGTTTTACCCCCTGTTCGGCAATGTGGCTGCTGTCGCTGCCGCCCTTGCCCCCCACTCCGATGCACGCTGCCGTGAGGGACTGCAGGGGCGACGCATAGGTGCTCGAGCGGACGGAAGTCCCCAGCCATACACCGGCCCCCACGCCAGCAGCAGTACCCAGGAATTGGCGACGAGTTCGTTTGTTAGCCATGGTTTGTTGTTCCTTATTCGAGGTCAGTCGTGTGCGAGCCAGTGCTCGCGGGATGGAAATTATGTGGTGGGACAAGGGAGATTCGCTCTCCCCTTGAACACGGCTCAGCGGCCGCCGAATGGCCACTAGTATACGACAACTCCTGGCGTCTTGCAGCCGTTGCCGACTTCCTTTCCCCGACAAAATGGGGTCCCGACGGGAGTATTCGGGAGCGCGAGGGCTGCAACTGTGTGCAGAACCTAGCAGTGTGCAGGGCAGATCCAGCAGGTATCTCACAGTGGGAACTGCCATTGGACACCGCCCGACCAAGAGTGGCACGCCAGTCCCTGGCGTGTTGTTCCGCCGGGGACTGGCGGAGTACTATGGGCGGGAACAAAACGCACAACCTGATTTCCATCGGCCTACCTAGGACTGGCCAGCGACTGCCCAGCAGCGGCCATCGCAATCTCGCTGGCCACCTTGTTGGCTGGCAGTTCGCCTGCACAATTGTAAGGAATCCGGGTCAGCCGAAGGGGCGGGGAGCGTGGCATTCCCCGCAACCGGTGCCTCGCGAGGGCCAGGTTCCTGGCGATCGGCTGCCTGTTTACCCACCCGCGAAGGCTGGAGTGCGATTCCGCGCCGCCAAGCATTCTTCCTTCTTCCCTGGAGGCGATTTCTCATGTCCTGTGGTTCATCCGGTCGACAAGTCCGTTCCGTGCGGGGCCTTTCTCGCCGAGGTAGCAGCGCGGTCGTGATGCTGTTGGTTGCCTGGGCGTGTAGCGCGTGGACGGGATGCAATCGCACGCAACAATCGGCGTCGCCCGGCAGTGGAGAATCTTCAACCGCCAGCGAGCATGGGACTGCGGCGGGGCAGGGGCAGGAGACACTCCCCGATGACGACCCTCAAGCGATTGCACAATTGGAAGCAGCCGGGTTCGCTCTGACCAAGAATGGCGCCGGTCGGGTTATCGGCGTCAGCGTGAATAGGCAAGAAGATGCATCGGAGTTGCTTCCACTGCTGGCTGGGTTGCCCGCTATCGAGGAGCTGCGTTTGTCGGGAGCTGGTATCACCGACCAGGGGATTGAGGTGTTGCCGAAGCTGAAACGGCTCAAGCGACTGGACTTGGAAGGCTCAGCGATTACCGATGCCGCCCTCGCCTTCGTGGGAAAACCCCCAGCCTGGAGGTATTGTCGCTGCGATTGACCAGCGTATCCGATGCTGGGATCGCCCAATTGACCGGATTGAAAAAACTTCGAGCGCTCGATTTGCGCAACACCAACGTGACCGATGGGGCTTTGCCACCAATTGGTCAGCTCAGCCAGTTGGTCGATCTGCAGTTGGAGCGGGCCAAAGTCACAGCTCAGGGCCTGGAGTCGCTTACGGCGTTGAAAAAACTGCGGTCACTGAACCTAAATACCACCGGCGTCGGAGACGATGCCATGGAAGTGCTCAGCCGCATCCCATCCTTGGAATCGTTGCAACTGGATTCGGCCAGGTTGACCGATGCCGGGATGCCGCACCTGGCCAAACTCAGCCGTTTGTCGCGACTTCGCATTCGCTACTGCTTCGTTACCGACGCGGGGATCGAAGCCATTGCCGGGTTGCAGAACATGCAACGCTTGGAGCTGCGGGATACGCCCATCAAGGACCGGTCGCTGGAGATCATTTCCGGCATGCCCAAGATCACGTACCTGGAGCTGGATGAATGCCGCCTGATTACTGACGAGGGGATCAAGCATCTGGCGAACCTGAAGGAGTTGACGGAACTGTTGCTGTGGGAAACCAAGACGGGCGACGAAGGGTTAGCGGCCCTGAAAGACTTGCGAAAGATGCGCAATCTGAACCTCGAAGCGACACGAATTACCAACGCGTCGGCGCCGGTAATCGGCGGTTACACGGAGCTGGAGCGACTGAATATTGCCGGAACGAACCTGGATGACGAGGCCATCGAGATCATCAAGTCGTTGCCCAAGTTGAAATGGATCAACATCCGCAACACGCGTGTTTCCTAC
>RFIQ01000363.1 GCA_003695565.1 Planctomycetota bacterium
CTGAACTCCGATTTCCCGCAACTTTGATATCAAATCGCTATGCCGAGTGACATGGACCCTACGCAGTGCCGCCGACGTTGGTTGCGACACGCGTTGCGTACGGCGCATACCGCGCGCAACCTGTCTGGCAATCTGTTCGAAAACTGGCCGATCCAGTTGGGGATGGCCGTGGCGTTGAGCCTCATAGCGCCATCGCATGGCATCGCACAACAGGCTGCAGCCGACCGTCCGGCTCCCACTACGGCCTCAGCCCCCCCGGTCGCGGTCGGCGATGGGAAAGATACCGACGGGGTGGCATCCAACGCCGGGACCGGCAGGAAACCGGAGCAATCTACCTCCTCGGGTGTGGTGGTGTTGCGGTTTCGGATGTCGGCCGAGTCGGAGGCTGCGGTCAATGCGCCTTTGGCTGAGGCGGAGCCCCCGCGGGATGCCGGCACTTCCACATCCTCCAAGCGAACGCAGGCTGACAACGGACAGGTGCCCGCGAGTATTCCCGCCAAAGTTGTTGCATTCACCCAAGACTCCCTGAGCGACACGGAACCGGTGGAATCCGACCAGCAGGTGCAAACGGATAAGCTAACGTCGGCGCCGGAACAAGACGAGCCGCCACGTTTGCAGGCATCCGCGCGCATCAAGTGGCTGGGAACGGTAGAGAAGGAGCTCGCCGAATCCAGCGGTGGCGTGGCCGACGACCGCCAATCGGCTGGAGATGCGATCGAGACGGACAGTTCCCAGGGGGCCGCCCCATTGCATCGGGAGAGCGGAAGTGGCCCGACCGAGTGTCCCGGAGCTCCGGATCACTCCCGGCCACTTCGATTGGATGCGGAGCCGGGGGCTGAGGGAGACGAATCCAAGGCTGAATCGCACCCTTTCGACGCGCCGACAGCCGATGCCAACCTTGATGAGGAACCGGACACCCGCGGTGCACCGGTATTTTCGCTGGAAGAGATCCGACTTCGGGATCGCATCATCGAGTGTTTGGACTACTTCCAGGAGCATCCCGAGAACGTGGTGCGGCGCGGCCCCTGGGCGTTGATGCACACGATCCTGCCGTTCGGAGCAAAGACCGAGATCGTGGCTGGGTCTCGTAAGGTCAATGCTATTGGATGGCTCTGCTACAACGGCGTCAGTGCCCGGCAGCGCATGTTCCAGCCGCTGCGGAACGGCTTCAAACCGAATGTAGGCCCGGGCATGCAGGGACACGAGGGACAGTTCTTGGCGATACTAGCTCAATCCCGCGTCCCGTCCGGTTTCCCTCTGAAAATCGGAGGGCGGATGTACACGGTGCAAGATCTGGTCCGTTACGAGATGGCCACCTGTCGGGAGCGCTCGGAACTGACCTTCAAACTGATCGGTCTTTCCTACTACCTCGACCAGGACGTTCGGTGGCGAGACAACCGAGGTCGAACATGGAATTTGGAAAAGGTATTGGTAGAGGAGATGGCACAACCGGTCAACGGCGCAGCCTGTGGAGGAACCCACCGCCTGATGGCACTGAGTTACGCGGTTATTCGACGCAACAAAGCAGGTTACGAGCTGACCGGGAACTGGGCCAAGGCCGAACAGTATCTGAATGATTACGTGGACTACACCATGAAGCTGCAGAATTCGGACGGCAGCTTCAGCACGCGATGGTTCGAGGGACGTGGTGTTGATCCGGATATCGAGCGCAAGGTCCAGACTACCGGTCATATCGCAGAGTGGCTGGTATTCACCCTGCCCGACGAGCATCTGCGCAGTGACCGCATGCGATCGGCGATTCAGTTCCTGGCCGATGCCATCGGTGACCAGCCCGACCGCGACTGGCCAATCGGCCCGCGCGGTCATGCCCTGCGAGCGATGGCACTGTACAACCAGCGGGTGTTTGGCGTGCAGCCAGGGGAGCCGGCCGAGCCAGATGCCGAGGCCGCCCACACAGCCGAATCCACATCCCGCCGCATACGATAGCGTCCTCCACACCCCGGCACTTCCCCCGATTGGAAGCAGGGAGTCTCGTTGGGCTGCAAGTCAGCACCGCCGTCCATCGAGCGATGCCCGGGCGTGGCCGGGCCGCCCAGAGTGTGAGTTCCGCACATCATTGGGATCGGAAAAAGGCTTCGCAGAGGGTGCTCGGCCGCGTTGCCGATCAGGCACCATTGTGTTAAAGTCTAAGTAGTGTCTTACGTTCGATCCCGCTCGCGCCGAGCCGCTCTTCTTTTTCCGCTCGAAATCCCTGTGCCAGATCGAGCGGTTTCTGGTTCCAGCTCGCTCGTCCGGAACCTTCTTTGCCGCTGCGAGTGCGCGCTGGGACGATCCACGCATACCCTCTCCGACCGGATAACCGCAGGAATATGGTTACTCAGCGTTTCACGAAGCACTTCGGTGTGATGCTCGATAACGCCTCCAGCATGGCGGTGCAACTGGGGGCCGAAGCCATGTTGGTGTTGCTGGACGGGGCTTGTGACTGGGAACGTTTGAAGGAGCGAATTCCCGTCGAAGTCGAACACGTAATCGTGGCTGCCGACAATCAAGCCGATTTGGAGGGAGCGGAAGATGTAGGCCTGTTGCCGTTGACGTTGAACAAGGAAGGATCGCCCCTGCTGGAACGATTGCAGCACGCGTTGCTGGAAGCGGTAGCCGACGGATATCTGCGCGCCAATTCGATGGTGGTTTCACTCTACAGCGGGTTTGATCACTCCAAGATC
>RFIQ01000364.1 GCA_003695565.1 Planctomycetota bacterium
CGTTGATCCTCACCCGCCACCTCCCCCACGATGATCACGGCCGGCGGACGGAACCGCCGATGCGGGGCCAACACCTCCCCCACCTGGCCCAACGTACAGCGGATCGTCTTTTGGTCAGGCCACGTGCATCGACGAACGATGGCCACAGGTGTCGTGGCAGGCTTGCCTGCCGCGATCAAGTGCTTCGACCACTCCCCTGCGGTGGTGACTCCCATGTACACCACCAGCGTCCCCGGAAATCGGGCCAAGGCGTGCCAGTCGAGCGGATTGTCGCGCGCATTGCTGTCCGATTGATGGCCCGTTACCAAAGCCACTGCCGAGGCGTGGTCTCGATGAGTTATCGGGATGCCGCAATAGCTGGCTGCAGCCAAGCCAGCCGTAACTCCGGGCACGACGCGGAAGGGGATTCCAGCGGAGACCAACGCCTCGAGCTCTTCAGCAGTTCGTCCGAATACCGCCGGATCGCCCCCTTTGAGCCGCACCACGGTTCGACCCGATTGCGCTTCCTCGATCAACCGCCGGTTGATGTCTTCCTGAGTCCAGATCGGCGTCTTACCGTGTTTTCCCACGCAAACGTGGGCCGCCTGGGGGGCCTGATGCAGCAGACGCGGATCGATCAATCCGTCGTAGAGCACGACGTCGGCACGTTGCAGCGCTCTCAGGCCAGCCAGCGTCAGCAGATCGGGACTCCCTGGACCAGCACCGACCAGGTAGACCGTACCGATTGCAACGTCCTTCTCGGCGAGCTGCTCCTGACTGCCATCGGCTTGCCCGGGCGCGTCCGGCCCACCCGAATCTCGCTGACCGACATTCGCATGGCCTGCAGCGGACTGGTCCGGTCGTTCATCGCGATTGCTTGACACCTGTGAATCCCCAGCGCAACATCCGTCATTCGCACGAGATAGAAACTTGGTCACGGCGCTCAATTGCGGCTGGACAACCCTGGCCGTTTGCGACATGATATCTGTTTTCCCCCGGTCCGCGAGGGTTGGCTGGCGATCACCCCGGTCCCCAGTCGTGGGTCGGAGAAGGGTAAGTTTTCGTTTTGTCACGGATGAAAATCGGTAATTAGAGAACGTCACGTATGCCAAACAGCAAACAAGCCAAAAAGCGATTGCGTCAAAGTTTCGTCCGCCGCGACCGTAACCGCGCCAAGAAAACCCGGCTACGCCATTCCATTCGCCGCGTGCGGGAAGCCGTTGCGGCCGGTGACATCCAAGCCGCCACCGAACTGGCTCGAACCACCCAGAAGTTGCTCGATCGAGCCGCTGCGCAGCATGTCATCCACCGCAATAAAGCCGCGCGTCTGAAGAGCCGGTTGGTCCACTTGATCGTCGGCAAACAACAGGCCGCTTCCTCCTGAGTACTGCTGCAAGTTAGCAGTGCTCCCTGATCGCCCTGACCGACGCCGCCGGTTCGATCGTCGAGCGCACCACCTCCCCGCCTGTGGCGCGCCGACCTTCTTAGACACCTCCGGCACACGCCTCACCGCTCCGGCCTCGACAACTGCATCACCTACACCGGCCGCGAGCGGGACAGCCCCCTCCATCTCCACCACTTCCGCGCCCGCATACTGGATCCCCAGTTAGGCCGTTTCTGCGGGAGGGATCCGATCGGGTATGTCGAGAGCTGGTCGTTGTATTTCAATCCTTTGATCTTCACGCAGACTGATGCGTTCGGACTGAATGCTACGGAAGCCAGGAAGCCGGCGGTTCCCGATGCTAGATCGGAATGTCGTTGCTGCAGTTACGCGGTTCAAGATTTGCGAAACGGAGGCATAATCACTCGAACCATTGACGGCCGGCTCGGTGAATGTCCTCTATCTATCGCGTGCCGTCCTGGCTGTCCTGCGCCGGGGTTCACCAAATCAATACCTGTGCGTGGGACGCAAACGCCCAGTATCGAAATCGGCATCGATTGCCGTTACGCAAACCAGGCCCTTGAGGGTCTCATCCTTCATGAATTGGTTCATGCCCAGGACTTCGGCGATGGAAGCAGGATTATCGATTTGCCGTCCTGTCGGGAACTTGAAGGCCGCGGATGCGACGCAACATGTAAAACGATTTTTTGGATCCGCGGCCTCTTCGGACTACGATGACTGTAAGGAATGCTGCATTGCATTTAGCTGCGCCACGTTTGGGATTGCGATTCCCGCAAAATGCAAAGGTGGCGTAGCTGCGCAGCCATGCTGGCGGTGGAATGGCAAGAGGCGAATATTCGTTCGCGACTTAGAGGTTCCGCGCTGCCGTCGCTTTCGCGGAGTAGAGCCTTTAAAGAAACATAAGTGAGGCCAATGAAGGGTAGTCGTTGCGCGTTCGGCTGTTGCCTCGTAGTATTCTCGCTCTTCCATAGTTTGACTGCCAGTGCACAGGCAAGTAACGGCAGTACGAGTTTATCCAACTTGTGTTTGCAGACGCGGTGCGGCATGCAGCTTCCGTTTGGTACGTCGCTTCGAGCATCAAGCGCCGTGTTGAATGCGGATGGACGCTTGGCCTTTTGCGCGGTCAGTGGGACTTATGCAGTTTCCTCCGACAATCTTCCGGAGATCGACGATTTTGTTGGCTGCGTCGGGATTGGAAATCGAAGCAATTGCCCTCTCTATTTCATTCGCATTCCGCAGATGCATCCTGCAATACACAATCGCGTGGAGGTGTACGAGTCGACCGCGCGTGGAGTTGTGTACTTTGCCCTTGCGATTTCGTCCAGCGACTTTGGCACTCTGTATTCATGGATGCCGCCGTCGAATCCATCAGTTGCGTGTGAGAATTGGCGAATGCTGGGCAATGAATTTGCACGGCGCGTGCGGCTCCCGGGTAACATGTGCAAGTGGGCAGCGTACGCACACGAGTATTCCCGTCTAGTTGACGATCGAAGCCTTCGATTGTTTGGCACGGAGTATTTCCGGGCTTCTGATCCGTCTTCCTGGGCGACCGAAGTTTCCTGTCCCGTGTTGTCACGGGGCGAATTGTGGGGATTCGTCGAATTCACTATTGGCGGCGAGCATAAGGCTTCCCCTTTGGGGCGACATCATCCTGTCCTGTTGCAAAGGGATTGCAGGGAGCATACGGGCGGAACTGCTTCGAGCCGCATGGAATTACGGCTGTCTGAAACGCTGCAACCATTGGCGCTGGTCAGGACGGTTCATCAAAGCGCCTTTGCCAACACTGCATGGCTCGACCTGATTGTTCGAGAGGGCAATGCGTTCAAGCAACTGATTGCCGTGATCGATGGAGATCGAATAACTCCAATGGTGGAAATGCCGCACCTGATTGGCGGGCCCGGTTTTTGTCGTGCTGCCCAATGCGGGGAGAGCGTCGTGTCCGCGATTTCCTTCAATGACAGAGAGTGCTGTGTGACAATCAGCCGAATGGGTGGTGATGCGCTATCAGTAGTTCTTCCAGAAATCAACCCGTTTTCTGCCGCCTGTGTGCGTACACCCTGGAACTCTATTGCCTTAATAGTCGATGACTCCAAAGCCGTTCTTTTGTCTACCAAGAAAAAGCAAACGGTTACGGTGCGATATCTGTCTTTCTGACTCATGACCTAACCGCAGATGGTTGTTCACGGAGAATTAGGGAACTGACTCAACGGTTGGTGCACGCGTGGAGTGCGGGTGGAACGGGTGAAATGGGCGGGGACCCTAAGAAGCTTGGAAGGGGTTTTGAGTCGCCCGGTGGCAACGGGAGTCGCGGTGAGAAGGTTGCCATGCGGCGGTTCGGGATGTTGAATCGCCGCAATGCGTGTCGATTTGTTCCTTTCGGGCTGGTTTTTTTCGAGGTCGACACTCGAAGGCAGCGTAGGCGGGCGGTCAGCCGCTTGTTTGTGAATGGCGTTGTTATTGTACCGTGCACGGACGAAGCCGGAGACACCGTGAAGATCCGGAGACATCCGGGTTGTACCAATGCAGCGATTTGCACTGACAGAGCCAGCGGCACACGGTGGCAGCCTAGGGAATTCTGGCGAATTCCAC
>RFIQ01000365.1 GCA_003695565.1 Planctomycetota bacterium
CCTGAGCCTTGTTGGCCCGCGGCTTGTTGGCCCGCGGCTTGTTGTTCTGCATTGTTCTGAGGCGAAGCCGCCGCGTCGGAGCCCTGCTGCATCTCCGCGGAGGCCGCATCCGAGGGGGGCGGAGAGGCAGATTCTGTCCCACCCGACGATCCATCTCGATTATCGGAGGCACCATCACCGGACGACGGATTCTCCGCGCCAGGCGCCTTATTCGAATTGTTGTCGGGTGAGGAATTGTCAGCGGATGCCGGGTCGCCGCCGGCAGGATTGCTGTCGTTCGGTGATCGCGCATCGCTGTCGGATGTCGATCCCGCAGCATCCTCAGGGGATGGCGTCGGCTCTGGTCCCGCACTTTCCTCTCCCTCACCCCGAGGCGGATCGCCCTTTTTGCGCTCGAGGAACTCCTTGACGCGACGGATGACTTCGGCATCGTCTCGAGGCGGCGTCCCCGCACCAGCGTTACTGCCATCGCTGCCGTTGGGCCCGGCCGATGACGCGCTTCGGTCGACCGACCCGGTCTGCCCCTCCATGTCGGAATCGGAGGGCGTGGCTCGCCCAGCCGCGTCCCCCGCGCGCTCGCTAGATCCTTGGCCGTCGACCCCCGCCGCTGCTGCAGAATTCCCCGGCGAATCGTTGTTCCGAGCGTTGCTAGTGCTGGTTTCTCCAGCGGTCTCCGATCCAGCCTCTGAGCTGCTGGTTTCAGCGCCAGACGCACCGCCCACGGCATCGGCACCCGCGTTCGCATCGGAATCGGGATTCGAGCTGCTTCCTGCGCCGCGGTCGGAGCCCTCTTTCACCCGGTTCGCCGCGTCGGAGTTCGCCGTGTCGGAGGACGAACCCTGAGCGGACGCCGAGGCCGAGGCCGACGGCTCATCGGGCGTCGGTCGGCCGGTGGCCTCTTGCGGGGCGGGTTCTGGCATACCGGAATCGGACGGGTCGGTGGGTGGATTCCTCTGCGCTTTCACTTGTTCGGGAGGTAGATCCTGCGGTCCGACGACGGCGATCATCAGCGGTTCGGATTCCGCCACGTTCGGCGCCGGCTTTCCTGTGACGGGATCGTGCCGGTTATCTTTGGCTCGGACCGATACCAGATACTTATCGCCCACGCGGGCATCCAGTGCGGGCAGATCCAACGGAGCAAAGACGGTTTGCCGGCCGGTCTTCCCGGCGTGCTGCCAGAACGTCTGTTCCAAACGTCGGCCATCGGCATGCTGAGCGACCAACGTCAGCTCGGTCAAGCCGTAATCGGGATCGCTGGCCACGACTTCCAACCGCAGGCGCGCGTCGGCAACGGCCCGCACGACACGGCTGGCCGGTCCCAACAATTGCACTTCAGGTGCCAGGTCGGCCAAGGCGGACAAATGGTACAGAATGGGTTCAGGGTTGGTGTCCCCGCGCGTGTTGAATGCTCGCAAGCGAAACTGGATGGGGGTAGGGTTGTCCCGATTTTCGTTCAACTGCATCAATACATCCCCTATCACGCTGCGGCGATCCACTTGCATGTCGCGGATGCTCTGGGCCCGCACCAGCCGTCCGCTGGCATCGAGTTGAGGGTTGATTTCGATCCGCGCTGACTTGAGCGGTTGATTGGCTTCGGCATGGATGCGGGCCACGGTTCCCTCCACCGCTTCGACCTGGTCGCGTGCCACCGTCCTGGGAGGCAGCTGCGTGTATGCGGGATAAATCAATTCGATCGATTGCAAAACGATGCGCGGCCGGGGATTGATCTTCACCCGATAACGCCTGCCGCGCGCGTCTCCCGCCTCGACCCAATACTCCAGCTCGTGCTCCACCCCTTCCGCACCGGTCTTCAGAATCCCGGCGTAATGAAACCCCTCGGTGACGGCGGTCATTTCGATGCGCTGATCCACCAATTGGCCGTCGGCCGTGGAGAACATCAACCAGGCGGGTTCATCATTGCGCAGCCCCCGGATTTCTGCATGGACTTCCAACGGAGCCCCCAGAGTTAACACTGCATTGCCCGGAGTGACCTTCAGCAATTGCACCCGCGTGGGCGCATCGACGTCCGACCAGGGCATCGCCAGCCGCCGCCCGGTATCCAGGATGCTCTTGGGTACGATCACGGCGTACAGGACCAATGCCAGGGCCATTAGCAGCACGGCAGCGATGGCGCGGATCAAGGGACTGATGTCGACGATTGAAGAGGGGTCGTGCCCGCCGATGAATTTCTTGGCGCGGTAGGCCAGGGCCGCCAGCACGCCGGGTGGTACTCCCGGATCCGGAATCGTCTCCAGTTCCAGCCACGTCACCAAACCGTTCTTGAACTCGGGAACCAGTTGTTCCACGCGTTTGGCAGCGTACGTCAGATTGATGCGATGCAGCAGTAGAGGAAGCAGGCGGCCGATCAATAGCCAGGCCAGAAACGCCACCGATGCCGCGAATACGACCCAGCGGGCGGGAACCGGCAAAGCCCACACCCAGTGATCGACCAGGCAACCAATCAACCAGATAGCCAATAAGCCAGCCAGGGCAGCAAATGAGTACGTGGCCGAGTCCAGCACGCGAATAAAAAAGGCCGTGCGCTGCAGGTGCTTCAACAGCCCCGCGCGAATCTGCTCCGTACGCGTGACGCGACGGCCAGACGCGTTCGACGGGGCAGGGGAGGGGACGGTGCTCATGGGGTTGCTCACAACTACACGTATGGTCGGTAATCTGTAGTATAGACGCTCCAAGACCGGCCGTCGTTTCCCAATCCCTCAATCCTGCACCGTCGACCACGTATCGGCGCCACCGGGCGCACAAGAATCAGAATCGCTACAACAGGCTCGTATCCCTAATCTCAGAGGACACAGCGTGGTATCTTCCCCGAACTCCCCACGGACCTTTATCCGCTTGTCCCCGCGTGATAACGTGATCGTGGCATTGCAGAACCTGTCCGCAGGCCAACGCATCACCGTCGACGGGCAGACCGTCGAGGTGGCGGAGGCGGTTCCGCCGGGCCACAAGGTCGCGATATGCCGCGTGGAGGAAGGACAGCCCATCCTGAAATTTGGCTGGCCCATCGGCGTAGCCTCCCGCCGGATCTCAGTCGGCCAGCACGTGCACACTCACAATGTTCGCTGCGATCACCGGGTGGATCCGGAAAACATCGCTACCGAAATCCCTGCCCCCCCTCCGCCGGTGCCGGGAGCTACCTTTCGGGGCTATGTGCGCCCCGGCGGCCGCGTCGGGACGCGCAACTACTTGGCGATCATCAGCAATGTGAACTGTTCCGCCTCGGTGGCCCGCATGATCGCCAATCGGTTCGACGCTCAGGCGTTGTCCCCCTACCCGAACATCGACGGCGTGATCTCGTTCCGGCACGAAGGCGGATGTGCGATGAAGTGGCGTGGTTCGCGGCACGAGATGCTCACTCGCGTGCTGGGGGGACTGGCTCGGCACCCGAACATTGGCGGATACCTGCTGGTCGGATTGGGATGTGAACAAGGGACGCTCGACCATTTGATCGAGAACCAGCGTCTGTACGCAATCGGCGAGACCGAGGCTGGGCAGGCCCCAGCGGCAGGGCAGCCTTCGCGAGTCCCCGCCCTGACCATCCAAGGATCGGGGGGAACGATGGCTACGGTAGAGCGGGGTGTCGAAATCGTGGCTCGCATGCTGCCGCAAGTCAACGCGGTGGAACGCACCGAGGTCCCCGCCTCCCACCTGATCTTGGGTACCGAGTGCGGCGGATCCGATGGATACTCCGGCATCACCGCCAACCCGGCCCTGGGCGTAGCCGCTGATCTCCTGGTCGCCTGCGGAGGAACCGTGATCCTGTCCGAAACGTCGGAGATCTACGGTGCCGAACACCTGCTGACGCGGCGTGCACGCAATCGGCAGGTGGGAGAAAAACTGCTCGAGCGCATCGCCTGGTGGCAGCAGTACTGCGCCAACTACGGAGAAGAATTCGATAACAACCCGTCGGTCGGAAACAAGGCAGGAGGCTTGACCACCATTACGGAGAAGAGCCTGGGTGCGGTTTACAAAGGAGGCACCACCACCTTGGAGGCCGTCTACGAGTACGCCGAGCCGATCGATGCCCGGGGATTCGTGGTGATGGACACTCCCGGCTTCGACCCCGCCAGCGTCACCGGCATGGTGGCGGGCGGAGCAAATCTGATCGCCTTCACAACCGGGCGGGGCAGTTGTTTCGGTTACAAACCAGTACCCAGTTTCAAGATCGCGTCCAACACCGCGCTGTATCAACGATTGCCCGACGACATGGATTTCAACGCCGGCGTGGTGGTCGAGGGGCGATCGATCCAGGACGTGGGACGCGACATTTTCAACGCGTTGCTGGAGGTAGCCAGCGGACGCCAGACATGCAGCGAACGGCTGGGAATCGGCGATGAAGAATTCGTTCCCTGGCTGGTCGGCCCCGTGCTGTAGCCCCTACCGCGACAACTGGGCCAGGATCTCATTCCAGGTCTGACTGGGACGCATCTCCTTGTTCACACGCTGCGGGTCCGGGTGATAGTACCCGCCGATATCGACCGGATGCCCTTGCGCCGCCAACAATTCGGCTTGGATGGTTTCTTCCTGCTGGCCAGCGGCGGCAGCAACCGGCGCGAAGCGTTGGGCCAGTTCCGCATCGGTCGTTTGGGATGCCAGCGTCTGGGCCCAATACAGGGCCATGTAAAAGTGGCTGCCCCGCGTATCGATCTCGTTCACCTTGCGCGAGGGAGACTTGTCGTTCTCCAGGAACACACCGGTGGCCTGGTCCAAGGTCGTGGCCAACACGCTTGCCTGCGGATTACCCGTCTTTTCGGCCATCTCCTCCAGCGACACTGCCAACGCCAGAAACTCGCCCAGCGAGTCCCAACGCAGATGCCCCTCCTGCAGAAACTGTTGCACGTGTTTCGGCGCGGAGCCCCCCGCGCCGGTCTCGAACAACCCGCCACCGGCGAGCAGGGGTACGATCGACAGCATTTTGGCGCTGGTCCCCAATTCCAGAATGGGAAAAAGATCGGTCAGATAATCCCGCAAGACATTGCCAGTCACCGTGACTGTATCCAATCCCTGCCGCGCGCGCTGGCATGCCAACTGGGTGGCCTGCACCGGCGAGAGGATGGAAATGTCCAATCCGGTCGTATCGTGGTCGGCCAAATACGTTTCTACTTTGCGGCGCAACTGTTGGTCATGCGCCCGATCCTCGTCCAACCAGAACACCGTGGCGGCCCCCGTGGCCCGGGCGCGGCGCACGGCCAACTGCACCCAATCGCGGATGGCGATATCCTTCGTCTGGCACATCCGCCAAATGTCGCCCGGTTCAACGGTATGTTCGAACAGAATCCGCCCGTCGGCATGCACCACGCGCACCGTTCCGGCTGCCGGCACGACAAACGTCTTGTCATGCGATCCGTACTCTTCCGCCTTCTTGGCCATCAGCCCCACGTTGGAAACGCTGCCCATGGTACGCGGATCGAACGCACCATGCTGTTTGCAATCCTCGATAACCGCTTGATAAACGCCCGCGTAACTGCGATCTGGAATCAAGGCCTTGGTGTCGTACATCTTGCCGTCCGGCCCCCACATCTTGCCTCCGGCACGAATCGCCGCGGGCATCGATGCGTCGATGATCACATCGTTGGGAGCGTGCAGATTGGTGATACCGCGGTCCGAATCGACCATAGCCAATCTGGGGCGGCGCTGCCACGTCGCCTCGATGGTCTGGGCGATCGCCGCTCGTTCCGCTGCATCCAATTGCTCGATCTTCTTCAGCAAGTCCCCCAAACCGTTATTGGGGTTCACGCCGGCCCGCTGCAGCGCATCGCGATGTTTCTGAAAAACTTCATCGAAGAAGACCTCCACGGCATGCCCGAATATGACCGGGTCGGAGACTTTCATCATGGTCGCCTTCAGATGCAACGACAGCAGGATGTCATCGCGACGTGCTTGCTCGATCTCGTCCGCAAAGAACGCTCGCAGCCTGGCGACATGCATCACTGCCGCATCGATCACCTCGCCGGGATCCAACTCCACCGATTCACGCAACACCCGCACTTGGCCATCAGCAGCAATCAATTCGATGCGCACCGTCCCGCCCGATTCGACCACGCATGAACGCTCGCTGCCGTAAAAGTCGCCATCGGACATCGACGCGACGTGCGTTTTGGATTCATTCGACCACTGACCCATCGAGTGGGGATGTTTGCGCGCGTACTCCTTGACCGCCTTGGCCACCCGGCGGTCCGAGTTGCCTTCGCGCAGCACCGGATTGACTGCACTGCCCAGAACCTTGGAATACCGTTGCTGGATATCCCGCTGTCGATCGTCGGCGGGATTGGTGGGGTAATCGGGAACGGGAACCCCCTGCGATTGCAGTTCCGCGATCGCCTCGGTCAACTGCGGCAGCGATGCGCTGATATTGGGCAATTTGATGATGTTCGCCTCCGGCCGCTGGACCAATTCACCCAGCTCGGCCAGTGCGTCGGCGACCTGGTGCTCGGCCGGCAGGTAGGGGGACATGGCAGCCAGGATGCGGCCGGCCAGGGAAATGTCCTTGGTCTCGATGGCGATGCCGGCCGCCGAACAATACGCCTCCACGACCGGCAACCAGGAAGCGGTCGCCAGGGCCGGAGCTTCATCGGTGATGGTGTAGGTAATCTTGTTCATCGATCAATCTTTCGCTGGGCAGGTGGACACTCCGAGAGTGTCCGATTCTATCGCGGCCAATCTTCCTGCGAAGGCCCCGCCGGCGCAGGACCGGTTGGGGACGAATCAAGGAATGGTTTAGAATCTCCTCTTCCGCGATTCCGTGGGCTGTCGACTTGAAAATCCCCCAGCAACGAACGCTATCGCATGGCGACCATTCGCGAAATACTAACTGCCGGCCACCCGCCCTTGCACTGGTGCGCTGCCCGGTGGGCGCTGCGGGCACTGAGTCTCCCCTACTGGATAGCGATGCATCTGAGGAACGCTGCCTACGACTGGCGGATTAAGCCAGTCCATCGCCCGGGTGTGCCCGTCATCAGCATCGGGAACCTGACCGTGGGGGGAACGGGCAAGACGCCGGGCGTGTCGCTGGTTTGCAGCATCTTACGCCAGGAGGGTATGCGCGTGGCCGTGCTGAGTCGCGGCTATGGCCAACTCGCGGAGGGTGGAAACG
The DNA here is from genome assembly GCA_003695565.1 of Planctomycetota bacterium. Taxonomy (GTDB): domain Bacteria; phylum Planctomycetota; class Planctomycetia; order Pirellulales; family Pirellulaceae; genus Aureliella. Next base: position 7,112 of record RFIQ01000365.1, read on the forward strand.
ACGAAGCGCTCGAATTGGAGCTGCTGCATCCCGATGTACCTCACTTGCAACATCCGGATCGCGTCCAATCAGCGCAACTGGCGGTCGAGGAACTGGAAATGCAAGTGCTGGTGCTGGACGACGGCTTCCAGCATCGGCGCGTGGCCCGCGATTTGGATGTGGTGTTGATCGATGCCACCGACACGCGGGCAGCTCACTGGTTGCTGCCCGGTGGGTTGCTGCGGGAACCGTGGAGCTCACTGCGTCGAGCCGATATGGTGATCCTGACGCGAACCGACGTCGCCTCCCCGCAGCGCGTGGCGGAGTTGGAGTCCCGCGTCCGCCGCGCGAACCCCCACATCCCCGTCTTCCATGCCGTGCACCGGCCGCGGGGGCTGCTCACGTTTCCCGATCGCCTCGATGCTGGCGGGTTGGACCGCATCACCGAGGCCTTGGCATTCTGCGGCATCGGCAATCCCCAAGCCTTCTTTCGACAACTCGAAGCTTCGGGGGTGCGCCTGCTCGATCGGCGCGTCTTCCCCGACCACTACCGGTACACCGCGGAAGATGTGCGGGACCTGGGAGACTGGGCAGCTTCCTACCCGGCATCCACGCCGCTGATTTGCACGGTCAAGGACCTGGTCAAGATTCAGACCAGTTCGCTGAGCGGACACCCACTGCAGGCATTGCAAGTCGACTTGGAAATCGTCGAGGGACGCCCCGAATTCGTTCAGCGGCTTCTACGAGCGGCTGGATCGACCGCCGGCGGTGGTTCCTGACTCCACAACTTCACGCCCCCTGGGAGTCTGCCCGGCCCTCGGGAACCGGGCACAGATGTTCAGAAGTGCCAACCAACAGGACGCCGGAAAGAGAACTGCTCGGCACCAGTACCGATGACCTCAGCGCCTCGCCCCGGGCACGGCGGGCCAGACGGCTGAGCGTGCGGCCAATTCAGAATTGGATTCAGTCGACGGTTACGGAATTTACGATGTGCAGTTTCCCGGCCGCCCGCCGCACCGTCTCTTGAGCCATTTGTTTGGCGTAATAGGAGCGCACCCGTCCTTCCAACCGGACCTCGTCACCGTGCTGCTCCACTCGGATCCTGCGGACATCAGCAATCGGGCTGGTCTCCAATAACAAACGGATGCGCCCAGTAACATCGCGAACTGCTGAATCGATCATCGCTTCCTCCCATCCCGTGGGCGCTTTCATCGTGAAAAAAGATTCCTTGAACGTCCTATCTCGGTGCTGGCGCGAAGATGAATTCTCGTGCGTCAAAGGAAATACAACCGGCGCATTCAGTATGACGTTCCCAATCGTTAAGTCAAGCGATTTCCTTACTACCCCGATCGACACGGGGTGGCCGGTCGCCCAACATCCCTCAATCGATCGACGGCAGAAGAAACACTGGACTTTTGCTAGCAAAGAATCCTGCGTGGACGGTTCGCTACTGATCCGCTGTGCAGCCGACAGTTCAAGAAAAAGGGCCCCCGATTTTTTGACAAGCCCCCATTTGCAACCTACCGTCCATTGCAGCGTTAGACTCGTCGCCCCACGTCGAGGCCGAAGGACCCCCAATGATAGAATTTCTATACACCCTGGCGGGCCTGATCGCCGGCATCGTCATCTTTGCCTCGCTCTATCCGCCCAGTGCGTCAACTGAAGCACCGGTACAGGCCCCCGAGGCGGATCCCGAGATTCTGCAGGCGAAGGTCGAGGTACAACAGGTTTCCGACAACCTTCAGGACATTACGTCGCATGTCGCCTCGAGCGTGGGCGAACATAGCGCGGAAATCGAGCAGTTCAATGCGGCACTGATCGATTCGGCCACGCAGTTGCCCGAACATCTATCCAAAGCAATCGTCCAGGTACTGGCTGCCAATCGCAAGATGCAGGCCGAGTTGGCGGACGCGCAGAAGCAGATCGAAGAGCAATCCAAATTGATCGAGAAAACGTCTCGTCAGGCGAGGACCGACGCCCTGACCGGGCTGGCCAATCGCCGAGCATTGGAAGAGTACCTGCGCGATGAATTGGGCAAGTCGAACAGCAACCGATTGAGCGGATTGCTGCTAATGGACATCGACCATTTTAAGAAATTCAACGACACGTTTGGACACACGGTCGGCGACCTGGTCCTGTCCAATTTCGGCAAGTGGCTGAACGAGATCTGCGACGAGAACTGCCATACCTTCCGCTACGGCGGCGAAGAATTCGCTGTGGTAATCGAAGCGGATACTCCTGAGGAAATGGTGGCCCAGGCGGCGGCCATTCGCAAATTCGTCAGCGAACAGGTATTGCCCCATGACGGGATGCAGTTGCGCGTCACCGCATCCGGTGGCCTGTGCACGCTGATCCCCGGGGAGACGATCGAAAGCGCTTACGAACGAGCCGACGAAGGCCTTTACAAGTCCAAGGAAGCAGGCAGAAATCGCGGGCATTGGCTGGACGATGACCAGTGGCGTCCCTTCCCGGATGCCCCCTTGCCGGAATCTGCGGCCGAAACGGCAGAAGCGCCTGCCAGTTCTGCCTCCACCGACAGCGTCTCGGATGCAGCAGTCAAGGAGGAATCCGACCACACCGACCGCCGTGATGTGGAGCCTAGCGACGAACAGGAGCAACCCGAAATCCTGACTCTCAACTTCTTCATGTCGCGTTTAGACGGCAGTCTGGACCAGCTCCAACGAGCTGATTTGCCAGCCGGAGGGATGATGATTCAAGCCATCGCGGAGGACGGCGAAAACGAGCCGTTGTCGCAGGAGGCCTGGAAGCAACTGGAAGCACTGATCAGATCCAACGTGCGGGGAATCGACGTAATCTGCCATTTTCGACAGAACGCCATCTGTGTCTTCATGCCCGGTTGCTCCATGCGTGCCATCACCGACCGGGCTGCGCACATCTTGGCGGCGCATGCCGAACTGCGGGCTGGAGCAGAAGCGGGGGAACTCCCCCGACGACTGGCTATATCGGTGGCGATGGCAGGTGAGCTCGAGAAAGGGGCCGAGTTTCTCGACCGCCTGGAACAGGCACTCGACGCCGCCCTGGCCGCAGACCCCAACCAAATCGCGGTTCACGAGGGACATTCGGTCGTCTACCGCGATGTCTAGGCCGTTTGCAACCACGTCCGGTCGGACGGCTCCCGAACTGTGCATCGACTTCTGCACGAGCCGTTCGCGACCGATTCCCCCTGTAAACTCAACCTAAAACGAAGAATTCGAAAAATCCACGAAACCGGACTTGCCACCAGGCGCCGCGCTGCGGTAAAGATAATCCCACACGGGCAACGAACCTGTCGACGCAACTTGCAGCGTGACCCAAAGGCCCTGGTCCGGGCCTGGCTACCGCAGCCTGACTGATTCAACAATACGGGGCATTGCGGCGGATTAGGACTCAATGCAAAATACAAACTAGTTTCCAATTTCCAAGGAAGCCCCAACACCGCTCGCGGCGCTGGGCGACACAACACTTCAAAGATAAATCCCAGAAAAAATCCAATTAGCTCCCGGATCCGTAGCTCGCAGTCCTCCGCCCCCCTGGGACTCGTTCACAATCCGGGAGCTTTTTTTGCGCGCATGGTTGTTTCCTGGGACGAACCAACGGCGCAACTCACGCGAGAAAACAGGCAAGACAGGGTGTCTGCACCGCCGTCGTCGGACTTTTTGTGGGAAGCCAGAGCCCTTCTACCACTCTTCCGCTTGGACCGCCGGGTTCATCACGAGTAGCCCGCCGGTCGCCGGCGGAACAGCGCTGCTTTTCACCGCGAGCCGAGGCGGGGACGAGACGTGGAACGGACAAGCGCCAGCACAACGCTTCAAACTAGGCGTTAGGAGCCAAAACCGATAGACTTAGGGGGATTCATCGCCGGGCGATCGTCCCGGCGCGTCCTTGAACCAAGGCTGTTTCTCTGGCCATTTACCCACAAGTATCAAACGCATGAAACTCTGGGCATCTTCTTCTCGTTGTTGGCGGCATACCAGCTCTGCTCTTCCGCCAGTGCGGCAGCCGACGCGCCGCGTCCGGTGGCGGTGGATCGTGCTGGGCGCAGCGTGCTGGGCGATGTTCGGCGGTGTGCCCGTCACGTGGGGTCAGGGGTCGTCCGAGAAAGCGGTAGCCATTTACGCCGATGCCGCTTCTTTCCAGAACAACGGGGCCTTCGCTCTGGCGGCCGAGGAATGGCGGAAGTTGATCCAGCAATTTCCCGACGATCCGCTGGCCAGCCAGGCGCGGCATTACTTGGGAGTCAGTCTGATTCAATTGGATCCGCCCGAGCTCGACGAGGCCATCGAGGTTTTTAGGCAGGCGGTCCAGGATGAAAAACTGTCCGTGCGACCGGAGGCCCTGATCAATTTGGGATGGTGTCTGTATACCCGCGCTCGCAACGCTCCACCGGAATCGCCCGCCCAGATCAAGGACTTACGCGAGGCCCAGCAAGTCTTCGAAGAGTTTGTCGCCAAGTATCCGCAGAGCGCCTACATGGACCAGGCTCTCTTCTACCTGGGAGACGCTCACTACATGCTGGGCCGAGCGGAACAGGCGGTTCAGTTTTACAAGAAAATGCTTCAGTCCGCGGCGGCGGAGAAGAGCCCCTTGCGGCCCGACGCCTTGTATGCCTTGGCGGTAGCCTATCAGGAATTGGCACAAGATTCCGACGCCCGTCAGACCTATGAGAAGTTCTTGCAGGCATACAGCGACCATCCGCTGGCGCAGGAAGTGCGCGTGCGTCTGGCGGATTTATTGATCGCTGCCGGCAATCCGCAGGCCGCCGAGGAATTGCTGCTGACGGTCGCCCGGTCCCAACCCCCGCACGAGCTGGCCGACTATGCCTGGCTCAGGTTGGGTTATGCTCGCGCCCGGCAAGACCGCTCCGCCGATGCCCTGGCGGCGTACCAGCGCCTGCTGGCCGATTTCCCAGCATCGCCCCATCGGCGAGCCGCCGCATTGCTGGCGGGGCAGATCCTATTCAACCAAGGAAAATTCGAACCTGCCATCGATCGATTGCAACTGGCCGCCGAACAACGAGATGAGCTCGCGGCGGACGCCGTGCATTGGATCGCGCAAGCATACTTGCAACTAAAACAGCCCGCCGAGGCGCTGCAGACCGTCGATGCGGCTTTGCAATGGGTTCCGCCCGAGACGTCGATGCCCCTGAAAATGGATCGGGCCGAAGCGCTCTATGCCTTGCCGGATCGCTTGGCTGACGCATACGCGGCTTATGTCCAGGCGGCCACCGAGTTTCCGGATCATCCAGCCACACCGCGAGCTGTCTACAATGCCGCCCTCACGGCCCTGCAGCTCAAGCAACTGGAGGATGCCCAGCGGTGGGCCGAGTTGTTCCTGGAACGCTTTCCCAGCGACCCATTGCGCTCGGACGTGGCCTACGTCGCTGCAGAAACGATGCTGTTGCAGGGCCGTCACGATGCCGCCATCGACGCCTACCGGGAATTGCTTCGGACCAATCCGAACGACCCATCGGGAACATTATGGACCCTGCGATTGGCTACGGCACTCTACCTGGCCGACCGGTTCGATCAGGCCATCGAGGTACTGGAACCGGTCATGGCCGACCTGACGTCCGACGAGCAACGGGCCGAAGCGCACTATATCCTGGGCGCCTGCCGTTTGTATCAAGAGCAAACGCCCGCAGCGATCGATCATCTGCGCCGGAGCTTGGAGGCTTCACGGGACTGGAATTCGGCTGACGAAGTCACATTGCTGCTGGCCGAAGCTTTGCAGCAATCCGGCGATCGCGCCGGCGCGCGGCAGATGCTGCAGGACTTCCTCCGCCGCTACCCCGATTCGCCTCAGCGTCCCCAAGCGGAATATCGCCTGGCACAACTGCGGGCCGACGAGGGAGCCTACGATGCGGCCATCCGAGGGTACGAATCGATCGTGGCGGACCCGTCAGCTGCTCACCTGCATCGATTTGCCAAGTACGGCATGGCCTGGTGTGCCATGCAACAACAACGGTACGCATCGGCGGTGCCGATTCTACAGGGATTGATCGCTGAAACGGCCCAGGATTCGATCGCTGCTGAATCGCGGCTGGCGCTGGGGATCTGCCAGCGCAAGCTGGATCGCACGGACGAAGCGATCGACACGCTGCGCAAATTCGTGCAATTGCAACCGCCACCCACTGCGTTGGCGGCCGGATGGCATGAATTGGGACTTGCGCTGACGCAGGCCCGGAAACTGGACGATGCCAACGCTGCTCTGCGGAAATGTCTGGAGATCGATCCTCGGTATCCGGCCCGATCGGACGTGTTGTACGAATTGGCCTGGAACCTGCACGATTCCGGCCGCACCGAGGAAGCCGCGGAGACCTTTGCCGAACTGGCTGAGGCATTTCCCCAAACCGCTTTGGCCGCCGAGGCTTTGTACATGCTGGCCCAGTATCACTACGACCAGGAC
>RFIQ01000366.1 GCA_003695565.1 Planctomycetota bacterium
CACCCGTGGGATAGGCTTCCAGCCTGTCAGCACACACCCGTGGGATAGGCTTCCAGCCTGTCAGCAACCACCACTATAGCCCCCATCCGGATCACTCCGCCGAAGTCCCGTCGGTACCGCTAAGTTTTCCAAGCACCTCCTGCAATTCCTCGTAACGCAGTTGAAAATCGTCGCCGTCTTCCGGTTGCTCCACGTGTTGGCGAAAGTCGTGTTGCAGCAGGTCTGCATGACGCCGTACCGCGCGGCGGCTCTCGGCCGAGTCGCAATGACGGGCGATACGCGTCAGTACGATCATCATGTGAATGGCCACAGCCGGACAGGAGCAACCAAACTGACGGATTTGATGAAAGGCGGCGTCCATCAGATCATCAAACGTCGTGGAACGAGCCACGATCCGCGGCACCCCTTCGTCGTCGCGGCGAACCGGATCGGGCATCTTCCGTTCCGCAATACGTCCCAGCACGGCGGACAAACGATCGAGGCACGAAATCGCCGTAAACGGATCGTTGATACCTGGCGACAACGCCCGCACGGCCACTTCCACCAGTTCATCCAACGCACACTCGGCATCCTGTCGAGGTGTCCTTCGCGTGCCAGCGATGAAGCAGTCATTGATCCGCTCGGCAAATTCGTCACCGAAGTCGCGCGACTTGGTCGTCGACGGGTCCGGTTCGGAATGATCTCGCTTTAGCACGGCTTCGCCCGGCCAGACCTCGACCAACGGCAACCCAATTTCGATGAATTCGCCTGGCTTCACCAGCAGGCGAGCGACCAAGTCGTCGGCTTTGCAAATGCTAATCAATCCCTCGAGATCGATGGCTTGCAGATAGCCTTCGTGCGCCGAACGTACCGGGGCTCCTCGCGCGGCCTGGGGCAGTTCGAACGGTTCAGGTTGCTCAGTCTCTTCTTCTTCCGCACTTGCTGGAAAGAGACGTGCGAGCGATTCGTTCAGATCTGCGGCGACAGCGGCCACCACACTTGGTGCCTGAATCAAATTGGCCACGTGGTGGATGTAGCCGATCAGTATGGCCATGCTGCCGACGGCCATTCCCAACCCGATCAAGATCGATACGTTGGGAACCGATTTATCGTCCGTCGACGGTTCAATCCTCGTCAATGCCACCATGCAAAACAAGCTGGTTCCGATCAACAGGCCCAGCGCAACCTGGGTGAATGTGTCGGACATGAATGTCCGCAGCAGCCGTGAACCATACTGGGACGATGCAATCGACAGTGTGACCAGCGTTACGGAGAAGACAATTCCCACGATCGACACCATCGCGCTGCTGATGGTCGCCAAGGAAGCGCGGGCAGCCGACGTAGAAACGGCAATCCATGGGAACAGGTCCACGATCCAACTCGCAGCGGGCCCGCGAAGCCAGGTCGATCCCAGTGCTAGGCCGATCCCCGCCAATGACAGCGCGCCGGGGATAAACCAAAAGCTGTTTCTCACTCTGTCCCATCGATTGATGATACGGGTGTACATCGTCGCAATTTCTACGTCATTTCTCAGTTTGTGTGGGCCAAACACTGGTGCCCGTGGCCGTTAAGCTTAGTCGGCCATTGGGCTGGACTCCATACGGTCGAATCAGACCACCGATGGGTGTTGCGAGGTCTCAGCAATGCGACCATCGCGTCGATCGATCGACCGGCAACCCGTTGTCGGACGCCGCGTGACGAGGGCTCTTAGAGACGTCACGAAGCTGGGCGCGTGTGTTGTTCGGCCGTTCATGGGACGTAACCGGCTCCTTTGTTAAACTTGGACAGCCGAGTTTCGGCTTCCGATCGGGCCACCGCATGCTCGTCGCCTGCTCGGCAGATGCGCCCTGGGTGTTGCCCCGTCCTGTGTGGAAGGGCGCACGAGTTGCATAGGGCGGGCTCCGGGCCCGTCGGAGACGAAAACACGCGCTATCGGTCGCGAACCCGGGCGACGCCTCGGACGCCCCTGGACCATTGAACCAAACCAGCCGATTCCACTAATTCGAAGTATTCGCATGCAAGATGACTTGGATGAAATCAGAGCCAAACGCTTCTCGCAGATCGGCACGCTAATTCGCGAATCGACTGCGGAGATCATCCAGCGTTGGGAAGAATCGATTCGCAATGAGGAAGAGCAGGATTCCTCGCGGTACGCGCATCGGGAAGAGTTGCGCAACCACCTTCCCCAGTACCTGGAGCATTTCGGCGCGGAACTCGCTACGTATGGCGTATCCCACGAGCGACAGCGCGATTCGGCGGCCAAGAACCATGGTCGACGGCGGTGGCAGGCCGGATGGCGACTGGACGAGGTGATTCGCGACTATCAAGTTCTGCGCATCGTGTTGATGGATTATCTCAACAAACATTTGGATCGTCCACTGGATCTGGAAGAGATCAAAACGATCGGCGTGTTGTTGGACGACGCGATCGGGGACGCTGTCGTTACCTATGTCGCCTATCAAGATGATCTGAACGCTGAAAAGGCATCGGAGTTCGGCGCAACATTTGAGAATGCGGCGGTGGGGATCTGCCACATCGGCCTCGATGGTCGTTTCCTTCGCGCCAACCACCGCTTGTGCGACCTGATCGGATACGCTCCTGAGGAGACCGTCCAGCTTCAATTGGATGCGCTGATGGAGCCCGAGGAGTGGGCGGGGCTGAAAAAACATCTGGATGAACTGACATCGAATGATCGGCCTCTTGTCTCTTGCGAAGTTCGAATGAAACGGCGCGGGGGCGGAAACTTCTGGGCCAAAGCAACCGTTTCCCTTCAACGATCTCGCGATGGGTCACCACGCTACTTTATTTTTGTGATCGAAAACGTTACCGAGCGTAAACGACTGGAAGAGCAACTGGTCCAGGCTCTGGGTGTCGCCGAGGAACAAAACCGCCTGAAGTCCGAGTTCGTGGCCAATGTCAGCCATGAGATTCGCACGCCGATGAACGCCATTCTGGGCATGACCGAACTGGCGCTGGACGAGGCTCTGGCCGAGGATGTGCGAGACTACCTGACGACGGCGTACGTGTCAGCGAAATCGCTGCTCGCATTGATCAACAACCTGCTGGACTTTTCGCGAATTGAATCGGACAAGATTGAACTGGAAACCGCCCCCATTGATCTGTTCCGCAAGATCGACGAAATCGCACGGGCCTTCAGCGTCGATGCTTTCGAGAAAGGTTTGGAGTTGGTCGTCGACGTCGACCGGGACGTCCCGCGCTATCTGATCGGCGACCCCCTACGATTGCGACAGATCATTACGAATTTGGTCAGCAACGCGATCAAGTTTACCGAGCAGGGCGAGATTCTGATCCGGGCGAGCCTGGTCAAGACCGAGGGCAATCGCTCGACCATCCGCATCGCAGTAAAGGACACGGGTATCGGGATTACCAAAGAGGAAAAACGACGGATTTTTGACCCGTTCGCTCAGGCTGACGCGTCGACCACGCGTCGGTTCGGTGGTAGCGGGCTGGGATTGGCAATCTGCAAGGGATTGGTGGAGAGGATGGGGGGCGAACTGGACGTGGTCAGCCAGCCTGGCAAAGGGAGCGAGTTCTTCTTTACGGTCGAACTGGAACATTCGGATGACCAGCCAGAACACGCGGAACCCGGCTTGAAGAAGCTCAAGAGCCTGAAAGACCGACGGATTTTGGTAGTCGACGACAATGCAACGAATCGTCAAGTCTTGATCAACCACCTGCAACAGTTGGGATGCTCGGTCGATGCACTGGATAATGGCGAAGCGGCCATACAACGCGTGCGGCAAGCAGCGGAGGACGACGCACCGTATGACATCGCCCTGATTGATGCCCTGATGCCGGGTCGCGATGGCTTCTCCGTGATCGAGGAAATCGAATCCGATTCGACGCTGAAACGTCCCGCGGTCCTGATGCTTAGCTCGGCAGATCGAGCGACTTTTGCCGACCGAGTGCGGCAATTGCCGCAAGTCCATTATTTGGAAAAACCGATCTCACGACAACGTTTGCTGGACGTACTCGAACGCCTGCTCTCCGAAGAAAAACAGCGAGAGGATGGCGACACCAATCCGGGGCGTCGATCGACGCCATCCATGGCGTTGCGCGTATTGGTGGTCGAAGACATTCCAGCGAACCAGAAAGTCGTCCAAGCGGTGTTGCGCAAGGCCGGCCACAACGTGACGCTGGCCAACAACGGTCGCGAAGCAATCGAGCAATTGTACACCGAGGATTTCGACCTCGTGCTGATGGATATCCAGATGCCGACCGTCGATGGCTACCAGGCCGCGGCCGCCATTCGAAAAATGGAGGATGAGCGGTCGGCAAACATTCCGATCATTGCCATGACCGCCCATGCCATGCGAGGCGATGCCGAAAAGTGCCTGGCCGCCGGAATGAACGATTACGTTGCCAAGCCACTCAATTCGCGTCTGCTGTTGAAAAAGGTCCAACAGTGGGGAGAGAAATACGCAACATCGGCTGAGGCGCCCATCAAACGCATTCCCAAAGATAGTGCCACAGTAGCCACCACTGGCGCCGATCGAGGCGCATCCGACGATCCCGCTTCGAACGCGAATTTCGACGCCGCATTGCAACGTCTTAGCGGCAACCGGCAGTTGCTGTTGGACTTGATCCAGTTTTTTCGCGAAGATACGCCGCAACTGCTGTCGGACCTGATCGCATCGCTGACGAGTGGCGACCATCAACGCGCTCGACGGGCCGCGCACAGCATCAAGGGGCTGGCCGCCGGTTTCGACGCGCACCGGGTCTCCGAGATCGCGCTGGCCATCGAAACCTTGGTCACCGAGGGGGATCTGAAGACGGCCGAAAGCAAGGTCCCTCAGCTGCAAAGTTCGATCGAAGACCTGCACCGAGAACTGGATCGGTTCACGTCCTCCGGTTAATAGTCACCGCATTTGTAAACGTGGGATAGGCCTCCGGCCTGTCGTCCGAGTCGTCGTAACCATCGTAGGG
>RFIQ01000367.1 GCA_003695565.1 Planctomycetota bacterium
TATGGAAGCGGATGCACCGGTGGACGCCGACGCGATTCGCATACGCTCGATCGATCCGTCGCTGGAGGACGAGTTCGTTACGCTAACTCGCCAAGCCGAATCGCTCTCCCAATCCAAATTGCAGCCATCGCCCTCCACCGCATCGATCGAGTCGGGCCAGCCAGCGGGCCCCTCCCAGGCCCATCCGTCCTCGGGCGCTGAACCGTCCTCGGGTGCTGAATCGCCTGCCGATGCTGCGGCGCAGCATCCCACGGCGAGCCGTCCATTGCCATCTGGCGACGGCGTTACCGAGACTCCCGGTCGGTCGGGCGCGCCGGCGGGTGCCCGCCACGAATCTGGTGCCGAGGCGTCGGGGGGGCGAGAATCGGCATCCCAGCCATCGGCGCTGTACGGGATGCCAGCCATCTTGGTGAAAGAGTTCTTCCATATCCGCCGCCAACCCTCGACCCTTTTCTTCATGTTTGTCATTCCGGTGCTGCAAACCACCATTTTCGGTTGGGCGATCAAGATGGAAATCGAGCATATCCCGACCGTGGTGCTCGACCTGTGCAACCAGCGTTCGAGTCGCGAGTTGGTCGACGCGCTGGCCAATACGCGCCAATTCGACATCGTCGAGCGGCTGGCGACCCACGCCGAGGTTCACCGCAGATTGGCCGCCGGGAAGGCCAAAGTGGCGTTGATCATTCCGCCCGACTATGCCAGCGAGTTGTTGCTTGGTCGAACGGCGCGCGTCCAAGTGCTGATCGACGGAAGCGATTCGCAGGTTGCGACCACAGCCCTGAATACGGCCAATTTGATGGGATTCAGTATGTCCATGCGCTACGCTCGAGCCCGCGGCGAAGCGGCTCACTTTGCCCCGGCCCGCGACGAGTTCGGCCATTTGGCGCTGCCGGTCGAAATCCGTCCCCGCATGCTTTACAACCCGAATCTGGAGAGCTCGCGGTTCTTCGTGCCAGGCCTGGTCGGGATCATCTTGCAACTGGTGACCCTGTTCCTGACCTCCTTTGCGGTGGTCCGAGAGCGGGAGTTGGGGACTCTGGAGCAGTTGTTCGTGACCCCGGTCAGTCGCTCGGGGCTCCTGCTGGGAAAACTGATCCCCTACGCCCTGGTCGGGTGCGTGGAAGTCCTGTTGGTGTTGACCGTGATGGTGTATGTCTTCCATGTCCCGATCGCAGGCAACCTGGCAGGATTGCTGGCCCTGGCCCTGCTGTTCATCACCTGCAGCCTCGGTCTGGGGTTGCTGGTTTCAACAGTGGCCACGACGCAGATCGAAGCCATGCAGTTCGCATTCATTATCATGCTCCCCTCGGTGTTGCTCAGTGGATTCGTGTTCCCTCGCTCCGAGATGCCGACGATCATCTACTGGGCGACTTATTTCATACCCGTGACCTACTTCATCGAGATTCTGCGTGGCATCGTGCTGCGCGGCGCGTCGCTGGGAGATCTGTGGCCTTGGATCACCGGCCTGGCGACCTGTTGCCTGGTGATTCTGTCCCTCAGCATCCTTCGCTTTCGGAAACAAATCGGCTAGGCGGCAGGCCTTGTCCGTCGCTCCCGTTCCATCGACAAGAGAGATTCCATGTTGTGGCACTCGTTCAGGCAGGCAGTATGGTTTCGCCGCATGTACGTATGGATTGGAATAACCCTGGCAGGGGTGGTCTGGTGGTCTGCGCCCCAGGCAATCGGCCAGTCCGATGGGGTCCGTCCTCCCAATATCGTTCTGTTGGTCGCCGATGATTTGGGATACGGCGAACTGGGATGTCAGGGCAATCCGGAGATTCCGACTCCCCACATCGACCAAATGGCCAACCAGGGCGTGCGCTGCACCCAGTTCTATGTAACCGCGCCGAATTGCAGCCCCTCGCGCGCGGGACTGTTCACCGGCCGGATTCCCACTCGGTTCGGTTACGAGATGAATCCGATCGGGGCCAAGAACGAGCAACCGGGGATCGGATTACCGCCGAACGAACGGACGCTGGCGGAGATGTTGCAGGATGCTGGGTACACCACGGGATTGATCGGCAAGTGGCATTTGGGGGGATCAGCCGAGTACCACCCGCAGCGGCACGGCTTCGATTACTTTTTCGGCTTCACTCACGAAGGCCATTACTACGTCCGGCCGCCCTACGCCGAAGCCATGACCATGCTGCGGCGCAAACGGTTACCGGCCGGGCACCAAGGTCGCTATTGGGCCTCTCCCCACCTGCTTTACTCCGACCACATGGGGCATCATGAACCGGATTACGATGCGAACAACCCGATCGTCCGCAATGGGCAACCGGTGGATGAGCGGGCGTATTTGACCGATGCGCTGGCGCGGGAAGCGGTCCAGTTCATCGAGACCTACCGCGCCGCGCCGTTCTTTCTGTGCGTTACGTTCAATGCCGTGCACAGCCCGCTACAAGCCAAGCAATCGACCATGCAACGTTTCGCGCACATCGAAGACATGCACCGCCGTATTTTTGCAGCCATGTTGTCCGATCTGGACGAGGCGGTCGGCGCCATCACGGCGACCTTGGACCGCCACGGTTTGGCCGATGATACGCTCGTGCTGTTCCTCAGCGACAACGGCGGGCCTACCAAGGAGCTTACCTCCAGCAACCTGCCGCTGCGGGGCGGTAAAGGCACGATGTACGAAGGGGGCTTGCGCGTTCCGGCCATCTGGCGATGGGACGGGGCGATTCCCGCCGCTCGCGTGTACGAGCACCCGTTGAGCTCCCTGGATGTGATGCCCACCGTGGCTGCCGCCTGCGGCATCGCACCTCCCGAGGATCTGGATGGCCTGGACGTACTCCCCCAATTGCGTCAATCGGCGGAACCGATTCGCAGCAGAGATTTGTATTGGCGACAGGGCAACCGCGCTGCCTACCGGGCCGGCGATTGGAAAATCGTGTCCCCGTACAAATCGAGGGCAGGTGGAAGCGAGGCCCGGGTCTGGGAGCTGTACAACATCCGCGACGACTTGGAGGAACAACATGATCTGGCCCAACAACATCCCGATGTGCTGCACGACTTGCAAGACCGCTGGCAGGCCTTGGACGCCGTCATGGCCCCGCCGTTGTTCTAGCCCGCTCGGTTGACACAGCCACGGACTTGTCCGCCGCAGCGACGCACCTGTTAACGGAGAACCAGCAATCGATGACGCGTTTACCTGATGGACGATGGTACACCGTGGTCGGAGTGACCGGACACATCGATCACGGCAAGACGTCGTTGGTGCGCGCCTTGACCGGGGTCGATACGGATCAACATCCCGAGGAAAAGCGACGGGGAATCACGATCGACCTGGGGTTTGCCGCTTGGGAGGACGACCAGCATGTGTTCGCCATGGTCGATGCACCAGGGCACCAACGGTACATCGGCAATCTGCTGGCGGGCGTGTCGGCTGTCGATGTGGGATTGCTGGTCGTGGCCGCGGATCAGGGCATCCAGGCACAGACGCTGGAGCACACCTCGGTGCTAAAGACCTTGGGCGTGCCGCAGTTGATCGTCGTCATTTCGCGCATCGATTTGGTATCGCCCGAGCGCGTGGCTGAATTGCGCGAGGAACTGGAGGTGTTCCTGGTCGACTGCGGTTTCACCGAGTTCCCGACGATCCCCGTGTCTTCGATCACAGGAGAAGGACTCGATGCCTTGAAATCCGCGCTGCGTCAGGCCGCCTCCGCCGCGGTTCCAGACGAGGCCCGACGATCCGACGGTGCCAGCGAACCGCTGCGGATGCCCATCGATCGAGTCCTGCACATACCTGGCAGAGGGTTGGTGGTAGCCGGATCGATCTGGTCCGGCGCGATCGCCGTGGGAGACCAGGTGCAGTTGGTCGGTCGGGACGATGTCCTGCGAGTCCGAGAGATCGAAGTGCACGGGCGAGAAGTGGAGGTCTCGCATACGGGTTTGCGCACCGCATTGAATCTAGTTGGACTTTCCGGCCGGGATCCGCGTCGCGGCGATGAACTGGTGCGCCCGGGAGAGTTCACGCCCGTCCGTCGTCTGCTGGTACGTCTGTCTGCATTTTCCGATGCCCCCCAACTGAAAAACGCGCTGCAAATGCAGATGCACACTGCAACGACGGCAATCGAGGTCCACGTCCGGGCAGCCGAACCGATCGAGCCGGGCGGGCAATACGACGTGATCGTCGAGACGGCCTCTCCCATCGTGGCAACCTGGATGCAACCCTGCTTGTTCCGCTTGCCCCACCCGGTCGGCTGCTGCGCCGGTGGCCACGTTCTGGGCTGGGTGCCATCCCATGTCCGCGCCCGACGCAAAGATTTGCTAAATGCAGCCCGCGCTCTGGCGGCTGCCGCACCGGCTGAGCGGCTGATGGGCTGGATCCAGTTGACGGGCACGCTGGATCCGCGGGAATCCTGGTTCGCGCAGTGGGCGCGGGACGCCATCCCCTCCTGGTCGGCCACCGTCGACGAGGTGCTGCAGACCGATCAAGTAATCGGCATTGGCCCTCTGCTGGTGTCGCGCGACGCACTGCACAGGACCGAGGCTCACGTCCTGCGCATTCTGGAGGAACATGCCAGGCAGAGCGCCGATACGTGGCTGCTGGTCGACACGCTCCGGCGACGCCTGGAAACCTGGGCACCCGCGGAACTGGTCGATCGGGCGGTGGAGAGACTGCTGCAGGAACAAAAAATCGTCCGCCTCAACCGCATGGTGGCGTTGGCGTCGGAAAAAACACTGCTTTCCAAGAAGCAACGCGCGCGGATGGAGCAGTTGTTGCAACAGTACGAATCGGCTCGCATGCCTCCCACCGCCAAAGAGCTGGCGGCCGGATTGGGCATTTCCCTCGATGCCGTGCAAACCCTGGTGCGGCATGCTGTCGAGCAAGGTTTGCTGATCGATCTGCAGGGGGGATTCTTTATCGGCCGGTCCGTGCTACAGCAGCTCTGCACCGAATTGCATGGTCGGTACCAACAGCAACCGGAACTCACGGTCGCCGACATTCGCGACCTGTGGGGCGTGACTCGCAAACATGCGATTCCCTTGCTGGAGTATTGCGATCGCGCCGGCATCACGCGCCGCCAAGGGGACGTTCGCGTGGCAGGCGTGAACCTACCCCAATGGGTTCAGGCACAGACTGCCACGTCGAACAAAGCAGATCCGGATTAAAGTCTAGTTCGTGGCAGACAAGACGGACGCAGGCGCTGCCTCCTCACCCCCGTGGTGGCCACCCCGCGTTGAACAACGGCTCTGATCAGAGCCTGGTCCACATGCCGGGGCGCTACGCTTCGAGGTCATCCAAATCCTTGCCCGCCGTTCCACCGCCGCCCTCTTCTTCGGCGTCTTCCTGATCCTGGTCTTTGGGTGAACTGATCTCGATGGACAATTCGTCACTGATGTCGTCCGCCAACAGGCCCAATTGCTGGCAGGTGAAAAAGAACAGCAGCGGCACGGTTGCGCCGATCAGGGCCGTGGCAGCGGGATTCCTGCCTATCAGCATCATCCACAGGAGGCCCATCACCACATAACCGGAAAAGATCTTCAGATAGTAAGCGCCCCAGGCCTGGGGCGCTTTGGCCAGACTCTGCAGCACGTTCGATGTCACGACCGACATCAGCGAACCGCCTTCCAGCATCGACAAGAGGATGATCGGGAACAGCAGAACGCTGGATAGCATGCTGCCGATCAATCGCGCGTAGATGGCCGCTTCGCCTCCCAGCAATCCTCCCAGAATAAACCCGGGTGCCGCCGAAGTGGCCAACGAGACCGAAAGCACCATCAGTTCCGCAAAATTGTCGAACATGTTGAACGACGGCAGCGCTTCCAGCCTCGGTTGCTTGTTGGCGACCGACTCGATCAGCAACAGGCCTCCACTGAACATTGGCAAGGCGAATAACAAAGTCGCCAAAGGTGCCAGGATGAAGCTGATCAATAACAATCCGCGACCGAAGAAGCTCTGGGTGTCTAGCAAACTGTAATGCACCAACCCGAACAACAGAGCGAACACCAGACCGTATCCGATGATCTGGGAAACGACGACGATATCGGTCAGGAATCCGAATGTACGGCGCATGAAGCCCGCCGTATCGAACTCCATGCGATACAATTCGTCCTGTTGCTCCTCGGTCAATTCCTGCGCCGCCCGGCTCAGAATCTCCTTGGTGCGGCCCTTCTTCAATCGATCCGACGTATCCTGCTCTGGTTCTTCCTCCCGGATGCGCGGTACGTCATCGAGTTGCTCCGGGGGCGGAGTCTTTTTCTGCTTCTTGGCCAGCAGATGTTTGGGGGGCGGCGGTACTTTGAATTCAGAGAAACAGTCCGGACACTTGATCTTCATTCCCACCGCGGAGAAAGCGACGTATTGGCCAGTGCCGCACGTAGGGCAGACCACGCGGTACTCCTGCACGCCGTCGGATTTGCGCGTACGTGCACCGGTATCGAGCAGCGAGGGGAGTTCATCGTCGAGTTCACTCGAGAACTCGTCGCCGGCGGCACCGCCTGCCGGATCAGCACCGAGATGCGTCGCCAGTATTTCGTCCTCCGAAGCGCTGTGACGGACGACCTCCTCCAGCGCTTCCAACTCGGGCAAATCATCGTCAAATGCCGATCTGGGGACGGCCGCTGCACTCCCGGACGGCGTCCTGCCACCAGGCGACGATCGCCCAGAACTTCTATCGGACTCTTGTCCAGCCGGGGAGACGCGCCTGTCGCCGCGCGACGCCGTTGAGGACGGCGATGGAGGGGACGGATCGTCTTCGTCATCCAACGGCAGGGGCGCGTCGTCGTCTGCCACAGGACGGCGCGGCACGACCAACGGAGCGATCGGTTCGACATTCCCCACGGGCGATTTGGGCACCGACCGCTTTTGCTGGGCCTCCTGCAACTTCTTCGCGCGGGCCGCTTTGGCCGCTTGCGATTCCTCTACCCGGCGGTCCACATCGCTAATCGCCGGCGCCCCCAGCCTCAACAGGTCCTGCTCGATTTCAGGGGCCAGCGTCCGAACGGGCTCGACGTGATGCAGCGCAGAGCCATCCGCGGCCGGTTCCCCCTTTTCGCGGGTATCGGCCGGTACACGATCGGTTCGAGGGCCGTCATCCGAACCGGTGTCCGATTCGGTGGGGATCACGATCCGCTCCCCGCACCGCGGGCAGGGAACCCGCCTCCCAGCATGACGCCGAGCGACCTTGAGCCGCTTGCCGCAATCCGGGCAGCGAAACGACAGGAAATCAGTTGTCCCGTCTGTGTTCACGCCACGCTTCCCCTACCACAAGACAAACACGAAACGTCGCTACGTGCCATACGCACCGGTGCCGAGCCCCCACTGATAGAAAACGTCCGGCCCCACGCCGAGACAGCCCCGGCAACCACCACCCGCCGGCGCCGACTGGCACGCCTCGAGGTCGGCAGGCGACCAGTTGCCGGCGGCCCCCTCCGAAGGACCGTCCGATTAACCCCCACAGACAGGGCATCCACCTACCAGCTCGGTACGTCGATCGGCGTTTGGCCCGAGGTGCCGCAGACCGTTTCCGCCCTCCTCAGCGTAGCCAGTTTTGCTGAAAGGATCAAACGAATTCGCATCGGTAGGGTGAACTTTTGAACCAGCCGTAGCGATTATTCACCCATCACTTCCGCTTCCCGAGCCTCGGCCAACTCATTGACGATCGCCTCGTATTTCTTGGTGAGCTCCTGCACTTCTTCCTTCAGGGCATCCCGATCGTCCTCGGTGATTTCCTTGGCCTTCTGAGCCGCATCGATAGCTTTGTTGGCATCGCGGCGGATGTTACGGATAGAAATCTTGGCCTCTTCGGCCAGTTCCTTGATGCGCCCGACCATCTTCTTTCGGACTTCTGTGCTCAACGGGGGAATATTTAAGCGGATGATCTTGCCGTCATTTTGTGGAGCCAGTCCCAAATCACTGGCCACGATGGCTTTCTCGATATCCTTGATGGTACCGGCATCGTAGGGGCGGATGACCAACTGCTGCGGCTCCGGAGCCGCGATGGAAGCGACTTGCTTGAGCGGCATCTGAGAGCCATACACCTCCACGCGCACACTGTCGACCAGCCCGGGCGTGGCGCGTCCGGTGCGAATTCCAGCCAGCGATTGCTTCAACACCGCGATCGCTTTTTCCATCCGCTGTTCCGCGTCCGTCAACACATCATCGACGCTCATTGTTTTCTCCTCTGGCGGTACGAACAAACCGTTTGGCTATCTTGTTGGGGCAGCGAATCGACGACGGACCGCTATTGTGGTGCCGGACCGATGCGAGTGCCCACCCGTTGCCCGGAAATCGCTTTGACAATATTACCGTTCTTCTTGAAGTTGAACACGAGGATCGGCATGCCGTGCTCGCGGCATTGGGTGATGGCGGTGCCATCCATCACTCGTAGTCCTTGCTTGATCACATCATCGTAGCTGAGATCGTGGTACAGGACGGCGTGGGGGTTCTTCTCAGGATCGTCGCTGTAGACCCCATCGACCCGCGTGGCTTTGAGAACGATATCTGCCCCCAACTCCAGAGCCCGTTGCGCGGCTGCCGTGTCGGTCGTCACGAAGGGGCTGCCGGTACCCGCCGCCAGAACCACGATGCGGTCTTTCTCCATGTGCCGCAGGGCCCGCCGGCGAATGAACGGTTCACACACTCCGTCCATGCGAATGGCCGACATGACGCGTGTGCGGCAACCGACCGCCTCCAAAGCCTCCTGCAGCGCCAACGCGTTGATGACCGTCGCCAGCATCCCCATGTAATGCGCCGTGGCTTCCTCGAAGGCGACGCCGCTGTGGGTGCGGAACTGGGCGCCGCGCAGGATGTTCCCGCCCCCCACGACCACGCCGATCTGGCATTTCAATTCCCAAGCCTTCTTGATCTGCTCGGCGATCTGGAAGACTTCCTCCATGCTGATACCCCGCTCACCGGGCTTGCTCAGACTTTCGCCGGAGAGCTTCAGGATCACCCGTCGGAACTTTGCCGGCGCTGCTGGGTCAGTAGCCATACTCCGCCTTTCCATTCAAAAAATGCGGTGCGAAGAATTGCTTCACACCGCAACGAGAAATCAGACTCTGCCGGAGCGGTCGACGCTTCGCTACGAGCTCTGGCCCAGCACGAAACACACGAACTTCTTGACGCTCATCCCCTTGCTCTCGGCGAATTTGCCCACCGTCTGCTTATCGTCCTTCACAAACGGTTGCTCCAGAAGAACTCGTTCGGCGAAATACTGCCGCAGGCGTCCTTCGACGATCTTTTCCACGATGTTTTCCGGCTTGCCTTCCTTCAGTGCCGCGGCGCGCAGAAACTCGCGTTCCTGTGCCACCTGCTCTTGATCCAGGTCCTCGGGTTGCAGGGCTGCGGGGCGCATGGCAGCCACGTGCATGGCCACATCCTTGGCGCTCTCTTCGTCGCCCCCCTCCACTTGCAACAATACGCCAATGACCGTCCCCAGATTGTGGAAGTACCCGGCGGAAGGGCCTTCCACTTTGGCGAACCGCCCAACTTCAAACTTCTCGCGAATCCGATTGAACAGTTCCGCCATTTGGTCCTTGAGGGTCACGCCCGGTTTTGAAGGCGACTCCAGCTCCAACAACTGTTCGGCGGTTTCGATCGTCGCAGTGGCTGCCGCCAGGGCCGCCGCCATATCGTCGGCCAATTGGGCGAACTCTTCGTTCTGTGCCACCGGCGCGCTTTCGCACTTCAACTCCACGATCGCCCCGGCGGGCTTGTCTAAACCGGCATGAATGCCGAAGCGTCCGAACGCAGTCTCGCGACTGGCACGCTTTTCGCCCAGCTTTTCTCCCCGTTCGCGGAGAATGGCCACCGCTTTTTCCTCGTCGCCCCCGGCCTCCTGCAACGCTGTCTTGCACTCCATCAAAGGCAAGCCAGTCCGCTCGCGAAAGGCCTTGACCTGTGCTGCTGTGATTTCCGCCATCGACTCAACTCCAATCTGGTAAATGCTATTCAAACAGTAGTTCGTGATCCGGCTCTGCGGTAACTGAAACCAACCTGAGAAGAACTTGGCTGGGCCAGGCACGCGCGGCTGCGGTTGCACCGAGACAGCGCCGTGCACCCCACCGGCGATGCGACGTTCGAGCGAACGCTGCAAACATGTTGTTGAAAAACGTGAAACCCACTCGCCAAGCTGCCGGATGCGATCGCCCTTCCCTGGGGGGCAGTGCAAAACGGCACGCACCGGCAGGGTACAACCTCGCAGGGGCAGGTGCACCTGACCCTGCGAATTCAGTTCGAGGAACTGGCTTCCGCGGTCGCTTGTTCCGACGTCGCGGGTTCCGCCGCCGCTGCACCCTCCGTCGCTGCTGCTTCAGCCGGCTTGTCGGCCGCCATCTTTTGCAGCTCGGGATTCTGGGCTTTGCCAGCCAGAACCGCGTCGGCCAACTCCGACAAGATCAAATCGATCGATCGAATACCGTCGTCGTTCCCCGGGATCGGCAAATCCACCTGCTCTGGATCCGAGTCGGTGTCGATCAACGCTACGGTCGTGATCCCCATTTTCTTGGCTTCATGCACCGCATTCTTTTCCTTGCCCGGATCGACAATCACCAGGCATTCCGGCAACCGATTCATGGTTCGCAATCCATTCAGGTTGCGATAGATCTTACGATACTCGCGCCGCAACGCCGACTGCATCTTCTTCGAATACGTGTTGATCTCGTCGGAATTGATCAAGGCTTCCAACTCTTCCAGCCGCCCCATCCGGCTGCGGATGGCACGAAAATTCGTCAAGGTCCCCCCCAACCAACGTTCGGCCACAAATGGCATCCCGCAACGCAGAGCGTGCTTTTCGACGGCATCGGAAGCCTGCCGCTTGGTGCCCACAAACAATACCAGACTTCCGCCCGCCGCCACCTGGCTCAGGTACTTCTTGGCTCGCAGCAACCCACGCAGGGTTTCACGGATGTCGATGATGTGGATCCCATTCTTGCGGCCGTAAATATACGGCTTCATCTTGGGATTCCAGCGGCTGCATCGGTGTCCGTAATGAACGCCGGCCTCGATCAGTTGCTTAATGAATTCGCGTTCCATAGTTTCAGCCTACACCCTTCATGATCTTGTCGAACCACCCGCAATGCCTGCCCACCGCACACTCGGTCAGCTTCAGCACAGATCGACCCAACGCCGACCTTCTGCGATCAAAGTGGCCCGAATACCTAAAGAAATCGTTACACGACGAGACCCCCTTGGGCCTCGCCTGGTCCTCGAACTGGTAACAGTATCGGGATTTGGGGTGATCCGTCAATTCGGCCTTTCGCTCGATTCGGCTTACCCCCCTGCCGTGACCGGACGGCCCCCGCACGGCGCGGCCGACCGGCATTTCCTTACCCCAACGTCGGATGCACGGCCCGCACCACCCCAGTCCTTGGGTCGATTTCACTCTGGGAAGACAAGAATTCGGGGCAAAAAACAAGGGGCAGGCCGAAGCCTGCCCCTCGAATGGAATGCTGTCCGCAGCTTTCCGATTTGCCATCGCCGGAATTACTGGCGACCCGCTGATGGCAGAGCGGGCGGAGATCAGGCGAAACCACCCCACCGAGTGATCCACGTTTGTCATCTACCACCCCTGGATCGGCCGACCACTCCGAGTGGCTGCATATCCATGGCTAATAAATGGCCCGACGCCGTATGTGCGCGATGTCCGGCTCCGCGCATTCATGACTTGGCTTCCTTTTCTGCCTCACCTTTTCATTGTACGCCCTTTGTCAAACGAGCGTTCAGGAATTCACTGTAGTTGCGGGAACCGCAGCGTACGCCGCTCGATGTCCCTGCGTTCCCAGCCGGCTGTCGGTTGCGATTGCCAATCGATCGCCTTGCGGGATGAATTGGCCGCCCTAAACAGCTAGAATGAACCTGCATCTGCCGTTAGGTGGGGGCAATCGAGGGCGTGGTGGGAGGCGTCGAGACCGAGACAATGCGGGGCGTCAGGACATATCGTAAAGCAATAACGGGTTGGGGCAGGCAATGAGATCGATAGAAAATGGCCAAGGTGGTCGATACGGTCCACAGCGCGATGTTGCGTCGCGGCGAACTTATGGAATCGAGCGTCGCCGTTTTCTGGAATACATGGCTGCCGTCTCTGCCATTCCGTGGTGGGGATTGCGGGCCGTGGGTCAGCCGGTGCCCAGCCCCCGTTTCAGCGACTTTCCCTTCCAATTGGGCGTGGCCTCGGGGGATCCGGAACCGCATGGTGTCGTGATCTGGACGCGGCTCGCCCCCCGTCCCTTGGAGGCCGGCAGCGGTGTTCCCGCCGAACTGATCGAAGTTCGCTGGGAGATGGCCGAAGACGAGCAGTTCAGCAACGTAGTGCAGACGGGAACAGCCCTGGCCACGCCTCAACTGGGGCATTCGGTCCACGTCGAAGTCGATGGCTTGCAGCCCGATCGATGGTATTTCTATCGCTTTCATTGCGGTGGTGAGACCAGCCCCGTAGGAAGGACTCGTACGGCCCCGCCCTCCGATGCGCTGCCCTCGCTGCTGCGGTTCGCCTTTACCTCCTGCCAGCACTATGAGTACGGCTACTTCAACGGCTATCCCCATATGCAGCGAGAGGACTTGGACCTGGTCATCCACCTGGGGGATTACATTTACGAATACGGCGCGACGAAGAACCGTCCCCGCAGTCACATCGGCGGCGAAATCCAGTCGTTGGATGACTACCGCACGCGATATTCTCAGTACCGCATGGACGCCGGGCTGCAGGAGACCCATCGGTTGTTTCCCTGGATCGTGACTTGGGACGACCATGAATTCGACAACAACTACGCCAACCTGGTATCTGAAGAACAAGGAGTATCGCCAGAATCCTTTCTGCAGCGGCGGATGGATGCCTACCAGGCGTATTACGAATTCATGCCCCTGCGGCGTCGGTCATTCCCACATGGGCCCGATATGAAACTCTACCGGGGCAGCCGGTTTGGACGCCTGGCCGACTTCAGCGTGTTGGATACACGGCAATACCGCACGGACCAGCCCAACGGCGACCACCAAAAACCGATGACCGGTAAGGTTTTCGATCCGCAAGCCACGATGCTCGGGCCCCGCCAGGAAAAGTGGTTGATGTCCCGGTTGGCCCGGTCGACCGCCATATGGAATGTCTTGGCACAGCAGGTCATGATGGCTCCGCTGAATCGTGGCCAACCAGACGAGCCACGCTACAGCATGGATCAATGGCCCGGGTATGAGATCAGCCGCCGCCGGCTGCTCCGCTACCTGCACGATCGCCGCGTTCCCAACCCGGTCGTGCTGACCGGCGACATCCACTTAAACTGGGTCAACGATTTGCAATTGGATTTTCAGGACCCTGCCTCTCCGGTCGTCGGCACGGAACTGGTGGGAACCTCGATGACCAGCGGTGGCAACGGCGGCAATGTCATCGAGGAGTATGAACGGGCGGTCCGGCAGAATCCGTTCGTCCGTTTCTACAACTCGAACCGGGGCTACGTTTCGTGCGAAGTTACTCCCCAGCGATGGTCGACGCATTTCCGTATCACGCCCTTCGTCGACCGGCCCGGTTCGGATGTGGTGACCAAAGCAACGTTTGTCATCGAGGCGGGTCGGCCGGGTGCACAACCCGATACGGTCGCCGGTTAGGCAGGCTCCCCGCGGCCCAGGGCCAACCACCGCAAACTAACCGGGATTGGCCTGCCCATCGAGATCGGGCGCGGGAAGGCTGGCGGCATCGCCCAGCAATTGGCGGACGAACTGAACCTCGGGGTTACTGCTGCCACCGACCACCTGTGTGACGATGTAGTCCGCCAGGTAGGATTCCACCTTCGGTTTTTCGGGCACTTTGAAACGATCGCCCTTTTGCAAGATCGGCAGGTATTCGGGCATCGATCCGAAATTCCGTGTGCCGGCCACCTGACAGGGCAACCAATACCCGGTGCCCCCAGCGTCTTCCATATAAAACTCCGGGTAGCAATGGCCCGGCAACCACACCATCCGCGCCGGAACGCGCAGGGCCCGACAGATGGCGATGAACGTACAGGTCATCTCTTCGCAATCGCCAAAGCGGTCGCGCATCGCCTCCCGCACCGTCTTCCGATCGCCGGGCTCTAACCGTCGGTACTCGATGTTTTCCCGCACCCATTCATAAACCATCTCGACCTTCTTCCAGTCGGTCAGCGGGTCTTCCAGCTCGATTTCCTTGGCAACTTTTCGCACCTCGGAACTGGTCGCTTCGATATACGGACTGTTGCCTAGATAATTCCGGATATCCGCTCGCACGCGTCGCGGTACGACCAACTCCGTAGTGTCCTCCGGACCGACGATATGCGATTTCTGGATGCGCACGCGCAGGAGTGCGTCGAGTCGAGACCCGGGCGCAATCTGCGCGGCTTTCATCACCAACTGCCGATTTCCGCCGGGCATCTCGCGGACCGCAAACTGGAGGGGCGGGGGCACCTGGGCTTCGATCACCTCAACCGTCTGCTCAGGCCAGTCGGCAGGGAATACGGTCAGCAATGTTGTGCGAACCATCGTTCCATCGCCCGCGAAGACGCGCGCTCCGATGAGCATTTCGTACGTCTTGGGCGCAACGTACTGCACCAGGGGCGAGACGGTTGCATCCGCCACCGGAGCCTCCTGGGCCATGCTGGCGGACAATCGCCCCCATGCCACCAGTCCGCCCGAAATCGCCAGCCACTGGCGGCGCGAGAAATTGTCGGCACGGCGAGTCGGCAACTGCATGCGAGCTTCCCCATCAACATAACAACAGAACATCGGCCCGGTTTGGGACCGGCAAGACGACTTTCTCGCAGCCCACCATCCACCGAGCCAGCGGACACCTTGTTCTATTCTGATCGAAGGTTGTTGGGGATGCAAAGCGCCGTCACCTACCTACGGCCGATTCAGTTTCCGGGTGACGGCGCAGGCAGCGGTGCCAATTCGGTGGTCGAGCTGCCGCCGGGAACCGTGCTGGGGTAATACTCTTCGGTGATCACCTCACCATCGAGGTATTCCCCTCCGCTAATGGAGCCGTCGTAATTGCCATAACCGGCCGCCGTGGGGCAATCGGCACACGGCGCGGGTTGCAGCATCGCTGGCCTGCGAAACAATCCGCACCCTCGACACGGCGCACCGCGATACAGGGGCAGCCAGCCGCGACCGCACCCAGCCAACAACGCAATCAGCAAACCAACTGTCACGAGCTTCTTCATCGCTCACCCCCCTTTGTACAAAAAGCTTCGTCAATGGGTGGAAAAGTATCTACCCGCAAAAATCTACGACACGCTACACGATGTGCAAACGAAACATGATGAA
>RFIQ01000368.1 GCA_003695565.1 Planctomycetota bacterium
CCGAAGGAGGCGGGCTGCCCGCGGCTTGCGTTTGCTCGCCCGACTGGGCCGGCTGGGAGGCCGCTGCCTCACCCGACGGTGCCCCGGCCTCTTCCTGCGACGGAGCCGCGGGGGCGGACGGCGCCGAGTCCGCACTGGCCGCTTCGATGTGGGCCACGACCTGCCCCACGGCCACCGTTTGCCCCGGTTCCACCAACAGCTTGGCAATTCGCCCCGCTGCCGGACTCGGGACGGTAACGGTGGCCTTGTCGGTCTCCAGCTCCATCAATCCCTGTTCCTCAGCGACTACATCGCCCTCTTTGACGAGGACCTCCAGCACGTCGCCCGACTCCACGCCTTCGCCCAACTCCGGTAACTTTACTTCGATTGCCATGGAATTCTCGAATCTTATCCAGAAAGTAGGTGCATGATCTGTTCCGGCTGGCAGGCCCCAGCCCCCGGGGTCCACCTTACGCATACAGCGGATTGGCTTTTTCCGGATCGTAATCCAGTTGCTTGATCGCCCGTGCGACATCTTCGGGGCTGAACACTCCCCGCCGAGCCAGGCGGGACAAGGCGGCCAGGGCCACACTCTCGGCATCCACTTCAAAGTGCCGACGAAGGGCTTCGCGCGACTCGCTGCGTCCCATCCCGTCGGTACCCAGCACGAAGTAGTCGTCCGGCATGAATCGCGTGAGTTGTTCGGACACCGCGCGCACATGATCGCTGGCCGCGATAAATGGCCCCTCGACTCCCTCCAGCACCTGGTCCAGATAACTGCGTTTCGGTGGGTCGGTGGGATGCAACTGATTCCATCGTTCGCATGTTTGCGCATCGCGCCGCAACTGCGTGTAACTCGTCACGCTCCAGACATCGCTGGCCACACCGAACTTCTCTGCCAGCAACTCCTGGGCGGCCAACACGCAGCGCAGAATCGGTCCCGTGCCAAACAACTGCACGCGCGCCCGGGCCTTCTCCACATCCATGCTGCGCAACTTGTAAATCCCGCGAACAATTCCTTCTTCCACCCCTTCCGGCATGGCCGGCATGGGGTAGTTTTCGTTCTCCACCGAGATGTAATAGATGGCGGTCTCCCCGTCTTCGTACAAACGCTTCAAGCCATCCATGATGATGACCGTGGTTTCGTACGCGTAGGCGGGATCGTAGGCGCGGACCAGCGGAAACGCGATGGCATTGAGATGGCTCTGCCCATCCTGGTGTTGCAACCCCTCGCCATTGAGCGTGGTGCGGCCAGAAGTGCCCCCGATCAGGAATCCCTTGGCCCGCATATCGCTGGCCGCCCAGATCAGATCGCCCACCCGCTGAAATCCGAACATCGAATAGTAAATATAGAAGGGAATCATGTTTACGCCGTGGGACGAATAACTCGTTCCGGCAGCGTTGAAGCTCGACATCGCCCCAGCTTCGGTAATCCCTTCCTCCAGGATCTGGCCGTCCTTGGCTTCCTTGTAGTACATCAAACTGCCGCCCTTGCGGTCCACCGGTTCGTACAACTGGCCTTGGTGCGCATAAATACCGACCTCGGTAAACATCCCCTCCATGCCGAAGGTCCGCGATTCGTCCGGCACGATCGGCACCACGTACTTGCCGATTTTCTTGTCCTTGCACAACTTCGACAGCAGGCGGACGAAGCCCATCGTGGTGCTCATCGGTTTCCCACCGCTGTCCTTGGTGAACGCTCGGTACTCGTCGAGCGTGGGGACCTCGGTGCGCGGATGCACCGTCGGGCGACTGGGAACGTACCCGCCCAGTGCCTCGCGCCGCTCGCGCAGGTAACGAATCTCCATGCTGGTTTCCGGCGGTTTGTAGAAGGGAGCGCTGCCCACTTCCTCGTCGCTGATGGGAATTCCGAATCGGCTGCGGAATTCCAGCAATTCCTGCTCGTTGAGTTTCTTCTGGTTGTGAGCGATGTTGCGGCCTTCTCCCGCTTCGCCCAGCCCATACCCCTTGATCGTCTTGGCCAGAATGACCGTCGGTTGCCCCTTGTGCTCCACGGCCGCCTTGTATGCGGCGTACACCTTCTCGGGATCGTGCCCGCCGCGGCGCATCTTCTCCAGTTTCTCGTCCGAATAGTTCTTCACCAACTCGAGCAACTCGGGGTACTTGCCGAAAAAGTGCTCGCGGATGTAGGAACCGGGCATGGCCGTATATTTCTGGTACTGGCCATCCACCACTTCATTCATCCGACGGACCAGCAACCCCGACTTGTCCTTCTCCAGCAGGGGATCCCAATCGCTCCCCCACACGACTTTGATCACGTTCCAACCCGATCCGCGGAACACGGCTTCCAGTTCCTGAATGATCTTGCCATTGCCGCGCACCGGGCCATCCAACCGCTGCAAATTGCAATTGACGACGAAGGTCAGATTGTCCAGCTTTTCTCGCGCAGCCAGGTGCAATGCGCCGAGCGACTCTGGTTCGTCGCACTCTCCGTCGCCCAGAAACGCCCACACCCGCTGCTGGGACGTGTCCTTGATGCCACGGTCCTGCAGGTAGCGATTGAACCGCGCTTGGTAGATCGCCATGATCGGCCCCAACCCCATCGATACGGTGGGGTACTCCCAGAAGTCGGGCATCAACCAGGGATGCGGGTAACTGCTCAACCCGCGCTCGGATTGCAGCTCCCGGCGGAAATTCTCCAGCATCTCGACCGACAAACGCCCTTCGACAAACGCGCGGGCATACATGCCTGGCGATGCATGGCCTTGAAAATAAATCAAGTCGCCTTCGTATCCCGATTCGCCGCGGCCGCGGAAAAAATGGTTGAAAGCCACTTCGTACAGCGTCGCGCTGGAGGCAAACGTGCTGATATGCCCGCCGATACCGTCGTACTTCTTGTTGGCGCGCGTGACCATGGCCATGGCGTTCCAACGAATGATGCTCTTGATGCGCCGTTCCAGCTCGCGATTGCCGGGGTACGCCGGTTGCTTGTGCGCTGGAATCGTATTGATATACGGCGTGTTGACCTCCAGGGGAACATCGACCCCCTCGCTGCGCGCCCGCGTTTCCAATGCCTTCAACAGGAATTTGACGCGTTCCGGCCCCTTGCTGCCCAGGACGTATTCGAGCGAACTGAGCCACTCCGCGGTCTCCGCCGGATCGATATCCACCGGGTCGGGGATTTGCCCTGGCAGGGCCAGCTCTCCATTTGCCTGATTCACCAGTTTTGCGTCCGCCATGGGATTCGCCTCACTTGCAAGCGCTATGTATGTACTCGTATCAATTCAATGCTCGGTGCAACCCGCCGTGACCGGTCACCGATCGTCGGCGGATGCGCCCCAGCGCCATGCGGCGCTCCGCGGGGCAATCGGGCCCTGCGAGTCGGCCTCCGTCAGCGAGCCTGCCGCCGCGCGGGCCACCCCACTATCTCCTTTACGCGTTGGGCCGCAACACGACCTTCATGGCCCCTTCCTCCCCGCGGTACAACCGATCGAACCAGGCGGGGCCTTCCTCTAGGGGAGCTACGGCGGTAATCAACGGCTCCACACGCATGGCCCCCCGTCGCATCAATTCGATGCACTGGGGGTACTCACCATTGGATGCACAACTGCCGAACAACGTCAATTCTCGTGTAACGACCTTCTGCAACGGCAATTCAACCGTCGGTGCCAGGTTCCCCACCAGCGTAATCGCACCACCCTTCCGCGTACACTCGATGGCCGTTTGAACCGTGGGACCGGCTCCCACCACCTCCAACGCCACATCGGCACCCCGCCCGTGGGTGATCTTCCGCACCCACTGCGGCACATCACAATCTTCGGGATTGAGCGTCCAATCGGCTCCCAACTGCCGCGCCAGCTCGAGCTTGTGTTCCGCCAGATCGACGGCAATCACCGTGGCGCACCCGGCCAACCGCAAGGCCTGCAAGCACAACAGGCCGATCATGCCGGTGCCAACCACCACGGCCGTGTCCCCCAACCGCACCGGCGTACGATTGGCCGCATGCACGGCGATGCTCACCGCTTCGATCAGCGCCGCATGTTCAAACGGCAATTCGTCCGGCAGCCGATACACGATGTGTTCGGGAACCACTACGTATTCTGCAAAGGCCCCATTCCGCCGGAACTCATCGCAGGCAACGCCCAACACTTGCCGACGGTCGCACAAATTGATGGTTCCCCGTCGGCAGGCGTCGCACTGACCGCACGAGACGGTCGAATCGAAGGTGACCCGATCCCCCGGCGAAAAACGCTCGACTTGCTCGCCCACTTCGGCCACGATCCCCGCTGCCTCATGACCCATCACCAGGGGTGGAATCCGACGTCCCGACGACCCATCCCAGCCGTGGATATCGCTGCCGCAAATGCCGCACGCC
>RFIQ01000369.1 GCA_003695565.1 Planctomycetota bacterium
GTACTCCGTCGCGCTCCACGAAGTGACCCACGGGCTGGGTTTCTTATCGCTGTTGGCTGCCGACGGGACCAGCGCGCTAACGGGAGCGGATCCCGGTCCCTACAGCGTGTACGACAGTTTTCTGCAGCGCGGTGACGGCACGAAGCTGTTCAATGCGGGGGCAGGCGATTTTACCGGCTCCACGTCGGACTTGACGAGCAACGATGTTTTCTTCGGTGGCCCGAATGCTGTGGCGGCCAACGGCGGCAATCCCGTGCAGGTCTACGCACCAAGCACGTTTGCCCCCGGGTCGAGCCTCAGCCATGTCAGCGCGCCGAGCCTGATGAATTTTTCCATCGCACCCGGCGTCAAGCGCCGCACCTACAGCGCCCAGGAGTTGGGGATCTTGGAGGATATCGGCTATACGTTGGCCGGCGTCTCGGCGGTTCCCGAGCCTTCGAGTCTGGTACTGCTGCTGGGGGCTGCGTCCTGGGCATGCTGTGGCCGGCGGCGCAGCGACGTGGCCGTGAACCTCGCTGCCTAACGACTCATTCGCTGAGTTGTATAGCAGGCGTGCCCGAGCCGCCTCAGTTGTAGGGCTGCGGAACGTTGCGATTGATCTCCGCCCGAATCTGCTTGACGCCTTCCGGCGGACGATTCGCTTCGGCAATGCGCTCCAGCAGTTCGGTTCGCAATTGCGACTCCACATCAGCCCAGTCGGAACGTCCGGCCAGATTGCGGAGCTCTTGCGGATCGTCGGCGTGGTCGTAGAGTTCCGCACCGTCCACCCCTTCCGGCCCCCACAGCGTGTATCGGTATCGGTCGGTCCGCAAGCTGTAACCGGTAGCGTACTGCGTCAGTGCACTACCGCGCGGACGCGCAGCCACGTCGTGCAACACTGGCACCAGGCTCACTCCCGACAGGGACGGAGGCGGAGCGATCCCGGCCAGCTCCGTGAGTGTGGGATAGAAATCGACCATTTCCACGGGGGCATCGGATGCCTTGCCCGTCTCTGAAACACCCGGTCCGGCGATGATCAGGGGGACGCGACAAGCATTCTCGAACAGCGTCGTTTTCTGCCAGTGTCCGTGTTCTCCCATGTGATAACCGTGATCCGAAGTGAACAGCACGATAGTGTTGTCCGCCAACCCTGTGGCCTCCAGTGCATCGAGAATTCGCCCCAGTTGAGCGTCGGCAAAGGAAATGGACGCGTAGTAGGCTTGGATGGCCTGACGAGCCAAATTGGGATCCAGGTTCAATTGCTCCTTGCGGCGGGTGATGCTCTGTACGGCTGGTTTGGGAAGCGTCGCATAGTAGTTCTCCGGGATCGAGGGCACCGTGATTTCATCCAATGCATACTTTTCGAAGTACTTCGTAGGGGCGACATAGGGTGTATGAGGGCGATAAAGACCGACTGCCAGGAAAAAAGGCGTCGCTCGCTGAGAGAACCGTTCCAGAATATCGACGGCTTCGGTGGCCGCGATGCCATCGGTCTGTTCGGTGTCCTGACCGGCGGCAGCCAACCAGGATAGCGTTCCACCGTAGGAGCCAGGTCGCAGGCTGAATACCAGGCCCTCGTCTTCCTTGTCGCGCCCGCGGGGGTTGATGGTGTAATTCCAGGAGTAAGGATCGTCGTGCCCGCCTGTACCAATGTGCTTGGGGACGTTGTAGTGGTAGATCTTGCCGATCCGCATGGCGAAGTAGTCATGTCCGCGAAACGCTTGCGGCAGCGTGGTGACGTTGGGAACGTGCTCACGGATGTAAATGGCATTGCGACGGACGAGAGTCTGGTCCGGATAGAACCCGGTCATGAAGGATGCGCGGCTCGGGCCGCACAGCGGATACTGGCAGTAGGCGCGATTGAACCGGACGCCGCGGGATGCCAGCCGATCGATATTGGGCGTCTTTACCAGCGGGTGTCCGTAACAACCCAAATCACAATTCAAGTCATCGCAAATCAAGAACAACACGTTGGGAGGGGCGGCGGGCGATTCCTGGGCGCCCGCCGCAGCGTACCAACCGATCCATCCCGCCACGCACACGCCCATCGCGATCCGCATCATCGCGTGCCCGAGCGCCAATGCCACCCTGCCGAGCACTCCCACGCCGCCCCCGGCTCGAGGCCCTGTCGGCCGTGCAGGTGACAGATCGGGTCGCCGTGGATCGATCGCTGTGTTCATGATGATTCTCCGGAACGTGCGCAGTGGATTCATGAGGAACATGTCTCGGGGTCGGCTCGGGCAAGGAACCGGGGCCTAGCACCTCGCGGGGGCGCGTATCGAGGACCGCAGGCGGTGGCGGACGAGCCGCCATTGTACCGGGATCGCCAGCCGCCTGCGCGGGCAGTACCAACGATGCTCCGTCCAAGCGCGAGGTGCAAACGCAACGAGGCCCGCTCGCCACGATTGGCAAGCGGGCCTCGAAGTGGATCGGGGCGTTCCGTGATCTCCAGCCGACTTCGGCTGGGCATCACTTGCAAGGGAATTACTGAGCGATCTTGGCTTCGTAGTGTGCCTTAGCCAAAGCCGCGATAGCCTGGCTGGGATCAAAACCTGGTTTGACCTTCAGTTCGACGACGCGCTCGCGAATTTCACCTTCGGGAGTCCCTTCGGGCTGCTTGGCCAATTGGACTTCTTCGACTCCCGGGACAGACGTAAGTGTCTCCCGAACGGTCGGGTAGCAGGAGTACGGGCACATCATGCCAGGAACTTCGATGCGCGTGTGCGAAACGAAACGTACGTCAGACGTTGCAGCGGTCGATGCCGAATCCTCTTTCTGCTCATTGCCTTCTGCTGCTTCTTCGGACTCGGCTGCATTCTCGGAAGCCTCGCCAGCGCCGCTTTCCGCCTCCTGCTCTGCACTTTCGCCATGTTCTTCGCCCTCGGCATGATCATGGCCGTCCGCATGATCATGGCCATCGGCGTGGTCATGGCCGTCATGTGCACCGGCCTCATCGCCGGAATCCGTGGTGCCGCTGGTGGTCGTCGTGGGGGTAATCTCGGGGATGGTCTCCTCGGGCTTTTTGCATCCAAACAACAGAGCCGCAACCATCATCATCGAAAGGGCTGTCCAACGCATCGAATTCTTCTCCTTGTCAGTGTCAGTGAAATGAAACTACTATCGTGCAGGTCGTTTTCTTCTGCAGTTACACAGGGTACGTCTGGCCGCACACTGGGGCAATTTGGCACGATGGGGCACTGCGAGCCGGTCCCGCTGATTGGCAAGACGCACCTGCTCGGGGGGCACGTCTTTTCGGACGGCCGCATGGGGAAATCCCTGCGGGGCAGTGAGCGATTTGCCCAGGGGCACCCCCCACCAACCCGCGGATAACTCCAGTTTAGGCCATCTTCCGCCCGAGTCGCCCGCGAGTCCGTCGCGGAACAGCCCCACCGGATGTCTCTATCTAGTGTAGGCCATCGGCCAGCCTGTTCAATGACCTGGGTGGCAACCCATTTATTCCCGCCATGGGCCAGGTGATTGGAATCAAGCGGTGCTGGTTCCGCCCAGAGTCGCCCGCGAGTCCCTCGCGGAACAGCGAGCCTGGTGATTGGAATCAAGCGGTGCTGGTTCCCGATTCGAGCCGCCGGGCGATGACCAGTTCGCTGGCCAGGCTAATTGCTGCGAACAGACTGGTGGGTTGGGCCTTCCCTTGCCAGGCAATGTCAAATGCCGTGCCATGATCGACACTGGTGCGGATGATATCGATTCCCAGCGTGGTGTTGACAGCGGTATCGAAGGCCAGCGCCTTGACGGGGATGTGTCCTTGGTCGTGATA
>RFIQ01000370.1 GCA_003695565.1 Planctomycetota bacterium
CTCGCCGGCTGATGTGCCTCACAAAACAACCCCTTCGGGGGGGGCACCGCTACCCCTTCGCAACGACTGCACCACCATTGGTGGCAGCGGTGCTGCCGGCAGCGACTGCCGGGGGAGCGGTCGGTGCACTGGCCCGGTCGGCGAGACGGGCAATTGGGAGCCCCTTTCGCCGTACCCCGCGGGTCGGACGCGTCAGTACGATGCACTAGCCGACGCACTGGACATCTCGCCGACCAACTCACTGGCGTCGGGGGGCTGGCGCCCGTCGAGCAGACAACTAACGTTGACATCGCCCATAACGTTGATCGTGGTCCGGCACCGATCCAGGAACCAATCCACGGTCAGCAGCAAGGGAATGTGCTCGATCGGCAATCCGACGGCTTGGAAGACCAGGGTCATCGTGACGATCCCTGCCTCGGGAATTCCCGCCGCGCCGACACTGGCCAAGATCGATGTCAAAACGACGGTGAGCTGTTGTGACAGGTCGAGATCCATCCCGATCATCTGCGCCACGAACAACGCCGCCATGGCTTCATAGAGCGCGGTTCCGTCGTTGTTGAAATTGGCACCGACCAGGGCCCCCAGGCTGGCCGAACGCTCTCGCAAGCCGACTTTCTCGCGCAGGCAGGCGTAGGTGACCGGCATCGTGGCGGTGGAACTGTCGGTGGAAAAGGCCATCACCAGCGCGTCGCGCATGCCGACCAGCACGCGCCAGGGCGAGACCCATGAAAACAGTTGGATTCGCGCGAGGTACCATACCGTTTGCAAACACAACGCCAGCACCACGGCAACTACGAACGCCCCCAATCCCAGAAAGGCGCCGAATCCTTGTGTGCCTACCACCGGGGCCACGACGCACAGGACGCCGATGGGCACCAGTTCGATGATCCAGTGCAAGACGGTCAACAGCGACTGGTACGCGACTTCGACCAGATCGCTGGTCGTGCGGATTTCGCGGTCCTTTTGTTTGCGCAAGGCGATGCCAAACGCCACGGCGATGATGATCACGCCAATGACGTTCTGCGAATCCCCCAGCGGCCCCAGCAGGCTGCGCGGTACATTCCCCAGCAACTGAGCCAGCGGATCGGCGGTTAGCCCTCCCTCTTCAGCTTCCCCCACCGGCTGAGGCACCGCCCCGGCATCGATCCACTTTCCCGGCTGCAGCAGGTTGGCAACCACTAAGCCGATAAAGATAGCCACCGAGGTGTTGAGGATCAGTAGTCCGATCAATCGTGCGATGGAGGAACGCGGAATATCGGACGTCATCAACACGTGGACCACAGCGACCAGGATCAGGGGCGGGGCCAACGCCCCCAGCAATTGCAGAATCACCTGGCTGGCCGGACGCAACACCTCCGCGTGCTCCCCTGCCACCACGCCGATGGCCGCGCCCAGCAGCATTCCGATGAGGATCCGCCAGTAGAGCGGCCATTGGACGAGCCGCGCCCAGATGCCTTGGCGAATTCGCCCTCCGTCACCTCCAGCCGAGCTGTTCGGTGCAGCGTCCTGCGATCCTTGTTCCTCGTCCTGCTCGGGCAGAGTCGAGGAACCGCCGCGCGGACGTGCACTCGGGTTGCCTTTTTCGTCATGAGCCATCAAGATAATCCCCGCTAGCTAGCCGATACACACGGCGGAATGCATTGCACATTTTGGTGGTGATTGTATCTGAAACGGCCCGCGCATCGGGTCGGACTGCAAATCGGATCGCTGCCCCATTGACCCGGTCGCATGAGCTGCATAATTCGCTGTGCTCTAAGTCGGCCGCATTCCATGCCGTCCGAGGCGCTGCCGCCGTCGATTTTGGCGAAGTCGCTAACGCCTCGTTTACTCCCGATCGTCCCAATCCTTGCAACCCTTACCCGGATTCGCGTCATGACTTGCACGACCGATCTTGTTGGCATCCTCCCTCCTGCCGGATGGTTGTCGGCGGCACAGCGTCCCCACGGCGCATCACTCACTATGGCGTTCGGGGCGTCCACCCCCCTGGCGGTGCTGGACGACGAGGAAGAAGACGAGGACGACGATCTGCTGGATGATGACGACGACGATGACGACGTGATCCTGGACGATGATCCGGATGACGACGACGATCCGTTCAGCGACTTCGATGACGACGACTTCGATGACGATTTCGACGATGACTTCGAAGAAGAGCTCGAAGACGATTACGAAATCGAGCCGGATGACAGCGAGATGTTCCCCGAGGATGACGAGGAAGATCTTCAGACCTTCGAAGACGAGTAACGCTCAGCCGCTACCTGAGCGACAGACCGACCGATCGCCACTCGGCATGAGTTTGCCCGGTGCAACCACCCCGCGATTCGCGTGCTTTCGGCCCGTGGCAACCAGGCCCTTGTCGCCGCGGCGCAAGTCTCGCCCTTCAGACAGATGAAACTGGCTGCCGCGACATCGGCCAGCACTTATGGCTGGCCGTAGGGCTTGCTCTATCAGCTCTATTCGGCCAGGCAGCGACGATCCTTGGCGGTTTTGCACCGTCTGGCTGCCAGCGGCTACAATGGTTCCACGCCCATCCGGGCTCCGATCATTTTTCCGCCCCGCCCTTTCCTCCGCTACCTTCCTCTCCTGATCAAGGGTCCCGCCGTGTACCAACAGGTGTTTTTTCGGTTCTTCATTTTGTTCCTGTCGATCACCGCAGCAGGTTTTACTACCTTGTCCTCCCCTCTGCCGGCGGCCGACCAGACCAGCCCCGTCGACCGGTCACGCCCGCAACAGGTGTTGGAAGGAGTCGAACTGGAGTTGCCCGACGGCGCGTCCGCGGCGGGAGGGACGCTGTTCATCCCGGACGTTAAGGCTCGGCGA
This sequence comes from Planctomycetota bacterium, assembly GCA_003695565.1. Lineage (GTDB taxonomy): Bacteria > Planctomycetota > Planctomycetia > Pirellulales > Pirellulaceae > Aureliella. The sequence continues at coordinate 2,821 of RFIQ01000370.1, forward strand.
CTGTGGCGTTTCCAACCATCCAATGCACAAAATCGTTGGCGCGCATTGGGAGAAGGCGAGGGTGCGTTTTCGGCTACGTTTTATCAACTCGGGACACTGTATGTCGCCGATTCGGCCGGCAGCCGCATCCTGCGTCTGGAAGGAAATCGCCTGGTTCCCTGGGTCGAGTTTTCCGATGGAGCGCGTCCCAATGACCTGGTCGTCGACATCTACGGCAATGCCCTGGTCACGATCACTCGCGAGGGAGAAGTGAGGCGGGTTGCTGCCGACGGTACGATAGCTACCGTAGCCAGCGGTTTGGAGACGCCCAACGGAATCGCCCTCAGTCCAGATGGACAAACGGTTTACGTTTCGCTGTACAAGCCGGGTGTAATCGTGCAAGCGAATGTGAATAACGAGCGGATCGGCCCCTTCACCGAGCTGGCTCGGTTGGAACCGACCGAACGCGGAGCTTTGGCTGACGGCATGACGATCGATCGGGCGGGCAACGTGTACTGCTGCGGTGCCGCGGCGGTATGGATCTTCAATCCCGCTGGCGCATTGCTGGACCGCATTGAAACACCCCAGCGCCCGATCAACTGCGTGTTCGGAGGGGCCGAAGCACGCGATCTGTACATCAGCACATTCGGCGGGGTGGTGGTGCAACCCATGCGCGCGTACGGCGTGGCCCCCAACCCTCCCATGTCCGGACCCGCGGCGCATCCGCCGGGCCGGCCGCCGACCGAGATTCCCCCAACGCTCCAGGCCGATCTGAACCGCGTTTACTATCGCGAGGGGCACCGCAAACTGTTGTGCGATCTGTTCGTACCGCAGCACGATGCATCCGGCATGCCCGCCATCGTACTGGTCCATGGTGGGGGGTGGTTGAAGGGCGACAAGACCAAGTTCCGGCCTTTGGCGATCAAGCTGGCGCAGCAGGGTTTCGTCACGATGGCCATCGAGTACCGCTTGGGATATGAAGCCCATTTCCCTGCCGCGATTCACGACTGCAACGCTGCGGTTCGATTTTTGCGCACCAACGCAGCGCACTTCAACGTTGATCCCGATCGCATCTACGCCGTCGGGGGCTCGGCCGGAGGTCATTTGGTCGGATTGCTAGCCACCGCTTGGGACGTCCCCGAACTGCAGCCGACCGGCAGCATTGTCGCGCTGGCCAGCAACACACCGGTGGCAGAATCGTCGCGACCCGCAGCGGCCGTGGTCATGGCCGGGCCGATGCAAATCGCCACCGGTAGCGTGGCGGACCGCTCGCATCGCGGCCAGGAATCCAACGCAACGCATTGGATCGGAGCCAGTATCGATGAAGCGCCGCAGCTCTACCACCTGGCGGATGCCTACGAAAAGATTTCGTCCGACGACCCGCCGATCCTGTTTATTACCGGCAGCAAGGACAATCCGGAACGCGACCATCCCAGCCTGGCTCGGTTGCAAGAGCTCGGCGTGCGAACGGGCCAGATCATCCACGATGGAGCAACGCACGGACACTGGAATCGGGCGGAGTGGATGGATCGCGTGGTAGCCGACATCGTCGAGTTTTTGCAGCAATAGTCGCGCCCCGATGGCGTCCCTCCAGCGTCGTTTGCTCCCTGGCATGCGCCTTCACCTTCCTCCGCAGGAGATACGATGATGCGGACAATTCTTTCTCCCGACACGTTGGGCTCGTCGATGGCACCAGCGAACCTGGTGCCATCGACGAGCCCAACGTGTCGGGAGAAAGAA